>NZ_SHMN01000005.1:0-191112 GCF_029478525.1 Vibrio sp. 1151_11
CACAACATGGCTGAAAGCTTAATACTTGAAGGGCGAAGGGAAAGAACATTCCCTAGAACAGTTAAGCCTAGACCACAACGGTATGCTAAGAACAAAAATGCCGTTCACTCTTAAGTGAACGGCATTAGCCTCGGGTGAGGCCTGTTCATTTTTGTGTCATATTCATTCTTAATTTGAGAAGGTATACTACCTGCTCATTCTCAAGCTGATTTTAGTGATATGAAACAAGAATACGCACGCCTTGTTACGCTTGCTGCCTGGACAGCAACCCTTGTAGCCTCATTGTTGCTGATAGTAAAAGTGATAGCTTGGTGGGTTACTGGCTCGGTCAGCCTACTCGCATCCTTGATTGATTCCTTACTTGATATTGCCGCTTCCGTGGTCAATTTAATTGTGGTGCGTTACGCACTGCAGCCCGCAGATAAAGAGCACGCCTTTGGTCATGGTAAGGCGGAATCGCTTGCGGCTCTTGCCCAAGCGATGTTCATTTCAGGCTCGGCCTGTTTTCTTATCCTCAATGGGGTTGACCGTTTTTTCC
The DNA here is from genome assembly GCF_029478525.1 of Vibrio sp. 1151_11. Lineage (NCBI taxonomy): Bacteria > Pseudomonadati > Pseudomonadota > Gammaproteobacteria > Vibrionales > Vibrionaceae > Vibrio > Vibrio sp. 1151_11. The sequence continues at coordinate 539 of NZ_SHMN01000005.1, forward strand.
GCCCACACGAATTAACTTCTCCTGAATATGGCGTTTATGTCAGCCTGTTTGCAATGTTAGTGACTTTTGGCTTAGTGTTGTTCCAAAAGCATGTCGTGAAAAAAACGGGCAGCCAAGCCATTGCCGCGGATTCATTGCATTACCAAACCGATCTGTTCATGAATGCGGCGATTATGATCGCGCTTATATTGAGCTGGTTTGGCTTTAAACAGGCCGATGCCATCTTTGCGATCGGCATTGGCGTTTATATTCTTTACAGCGCTTTTCGTATGGTGCAAGAGGCCATTCAGACCTTATTGGATCGTAAGTTACCTGATGAGGAATTGAAGCAAATCCGCACAGAATGTCTTTCTGTGGCTGGTGTGTTGGGTGTGCATCAATTAAGAACTCGCATGTCTGGACCTGTAAGATTCATTCAGTTACATCTGGAACTAGATGACAATATCCGCTTGATTGAGGCGCATCGCATTTCCGATGAGGTGGAAGATAAGCTACTCGAGGCTTTCCCGGGAGCTGATGTATTAATCCACCAAGATCCTTATTCTGTGGTGTTTGGACCAGAAAAAAAGCAAAAATCACAAGGGTGGTAGCGACAAAAACGCGCTTATTAACTATCTTTTTAAGAACAATAAATAAGCCTGATTCTGATATGAATCAACAAAGCATTAACTCAAAACTGTAATACTCTTACATAAGTAGCAAACTTACATAATTTCGTGCAAATAACAGTAGTATTCCTCTTTAGGAAAGGTAACATTATGCACAGATTAGAAAGATTTTGCTGTCGGTTTTATCGCTAACGGACAGCGTAAAAAATTAGTATTAAGTTCCCAAAAAATCGAGGGTGAGCATGATTAAGAAGATCGGTGTTTTGACTAGTGGCGGTGACGCACCTGGCATGAACGCAGCAATCCGTGGTGTTGTTCGTACGGCACTCGGTGCTGATTTGGAAGTATTTGGTATTTACGATGGCTACCTTGGTCTTTATGAAGATCGCATTAAAAAATTGGATCGTTCAAGCGTTTCTGACGTTATCAATAAAGGTGGTACTTTCCTAGGTTCTGCGCGTTTCCCTGAATTTCGTGAAGTCGCAGTACGTGAAAAAGCGATCGAAAACCTAAGAAAGCATGGTATTGATGCTTTAGTTGTCATCGGCGGTGACGGTTCTTACATGGGTGCGAAAAAGCTGACCGAAATGGGTTTTCCATGCGTTGGTTTACCAGGCACGATTGATAACGACATTGCAGGTACCGATTACACCATTGGCTACTTAACAGCATTGAATACGGTTATCGATGCGATTGACCGTTTACGTGATACTTCCTCTTCTCATCAACGTATTTCTATTGTTGAAATTATGGGTCGTCATTGCGGTGATTTGACTCTGATGTCGGCGATTGCAGGCGGTTGTGAATACATCATCACCCCTGAAACTGGCTTGAATATGGACCAACTGATCGCGAACGTTCAAGACGGCATTAAGAAAGGTAAGAAACACGCCATTATTGCACTGACTGAGTTGATGATGGATGCTAACCAACTGGCGAAAGAAATTGAAAAAGCAACGGGACGTGAAACTCGCGCTACCGTGCTGGGTCATATTCAACGCGGTGGTCGCCCGACGGCGTTTGACCGTGTTCTTGCGTCACGCATGGGTAATTTTGCGGTACATTTACTGCTTGATGGCCACGGTGGTCGTTGTGTTGGTATTCAGAAAGAGCAGTTGGTTCACCACGATATTATCGACGCAATTGAAAATATGAAGCGTCCAGTTCGCACTGATTTGTATAAAGTGGCTGAAGAGCTGTTTTAATCGCTTCTTCCATCTCGGTATAAAGTGAGTAAATAAAAAAGACCGCATTGTGCGGTCTTTTTTGTCTCTCTATGCTTTGTTGTTAAAATAAAACAGAGCAAAGCACTGGCGGATTACAAAATGATCGCGCGCACTTCTGGGTCTTTGCGCTCTAAGTAGTGAATTGACTTAATGCGGCGAATGGTACGACAGCGGCCACGAATTAATAGCGTTTCTGTGGTGGCGATGTTGCCTTTGCGGGTAATACCTTCCAGCAGATCCCCTTTGGTGATACCAGTAGCTGAGAAAATGACGTTATCACTGCGGGCCATCTCTTCCATTTTAAGCACTACGCCAGCTTCGACACCCATTTCCGCGCAGCGAGCTAACTCTTTTGCACCGTAAATGCGGTTTTCTTCCGTATCGCCTTTGACTTCATGACGTGGTAGTAGACGGCCATGCATGTCACCATCTAGAGCTCGGATGACCGCGGCTGAAACCACTCCTTCAGGTGCACCGCCTATGCAGTACATCACGTCGACTTCACTATCAGGCATGCAAGTTAGGATCGAGGCGGCGACATCGCCATCTGGCACAGCAAACACGCGAACACCCATCTCTTGCATCTGCGCTATGGTGGCATCATGGCGAGGTTTCGCTAAGGTGATCACCACTAGAGTGTCTAATGGTTTATTCAGCGCGGCGGCGATATTTTCTAAATTCTCTTTTAAAGGCTTATTGAGGTCAATGCACCCTTTAGCGTCGGGGCCAACCACCAACTTTTCCATGTACATATCAGGTGCTTTAAGGAAGCTGCCTTTTTCGCCAGCCGCCAAAACAGCCAATGCGTTTGACTGGCCCATTGCCGTCATGCGCGTACCTTCAATAGGATCCACTGCGATATCAACCGCATCGCCACCAAGGCCAACAAGCTCGCCAATGTAGAGCATTGGAGCATCGTCAATTTCGCCTTCACCGATTACAATTTCACCTTGGATGTCGGTTTTATTGAGTAGGTTGCGCATGACTTCTACCGCTGCGCCATCGGCCGCATTTTTATCACCTCGGCCAAGCCATTTGTAACCTGCCAGTGCGGCACCTTCAGTGACTCGAGAGAATGCCATTGCTAAATCGCGTTTCATGCTAGCTCCAAAGAAAAGGGAATAGGAAATTTCGGCGGGAATTTTAGCATATCAAATAGTAAACGTTTGCTTTTTTAGTTCACAAGGGTTGCACTTGATCAAAGCTAAGCGTCAAATTGAGTGAATCTATCGCCAGATAAGGTGTTTTTCTGCCTAGCTTTAGCGCTTAAGTGAGCTTGCGGTTAAGTTGAGCCGATTTTTTAGCCAAATAGCGAGAAAATTTGCATATAGTGAGTGTTTCTGAGCGCTGTGCTGAGTAGAATGAACCAATAAGTGAAATTTTGTTCACCTCAACCGAATAACTAAGGGTATGCACCATGTCTTTTGAAGTATTAGAACTACTAGAAGCAAAAATTCAAACCGCAGTTGACACCATCGCACTTCTACAAATGGAAGTGGAAGAGCTTAAAGAAGAGAAACAGCAGCTCGTGAATGAAGCGAATGAGCTAAAAGTAGCGCGTGAAGAGCTTGAGCAAAAAGCGCAACAAATGGAGCAAGAGCAGAATGCATGGCAAGATCGTATTCGTAGCTTACTTGGTAAAATGGACGACGTGGAATAATCTGCTCGCTTAAGTGATACCACAACGCCGACATCAAGTCGGCGTTACTTTTAATCAATCATCGCGTTTTATCACGAACAACATTTACTAATAATAGCGTTATGAGTGCAGAGAAAGTTTATGCTTTAGGTCTTACGCCCAACGTATGGCACAATGCGTAGGTCATTTCAGCGCGATTGAGCGTATAGAAATGGAAGTCTTTGACACCTTCACGGCTTAAAATGCGAACCATGTCAATTGCTTGGCTTGCACCCACGAGCTGGCGTGTGGTTGGGTCATCATCTAATCCATTAAATTGTTTCGCCATCCATCCGGGGACTTTAACGTTGTTTTGCGCGGCAAAGCGAGAAGCTTGTTTAAAGTTTGATACCGGTAGAATGCCCGGTACAATTTCAGCATCAATACCAGCGGCTACGCAGCGGTCGCGAAATCGTAAGTAGCTTTCAACATCAAAAAAGAATTGAGTAATTGCGCGGTTTGCACCTGCATCAATTTTGCGTTTTAGATTGACCAGATCGGATTGCGCGCTTTTCGCTTCAGGGTGGACTTCTGGAAATGCCGCGACAGAAATATCAAAATCATGGCGAGATTTGAGTAGAGTCACTAAGTCGGAAGCATACATTTCTGGTTTGCCGCCACCAGCGGGAATATCGCCACGCAGTGCAACTATGTTCTGGATGCCGTTGTGCCAGTAGTCATCGGCAATCTGAATAAGCTCATCGCGAGAGGCATCGATGCAAGTGAGGTGCGGTGCTGCAATAAGGCCAGTTTGATCTTTAATCTCTTTAATGATCGAATGGGTGCGGTCGCGCTCTCCAGAGTTTGCTCCGTAAGTCACAGAAACAAATTTAGGTTGCAGGGTTTTTAAACGGTGAACGGAATTCCACAATGTCTCTTCCATTTGCGCTGAGCTGGGTGGAAAAAACTCAAATGAGACATTGATATTATCTGATAGCTCAGCCACGTTCTGGTTGAGTGCATCAATATGACCGGCGTGCGTGTATCCCATTTTATTTCTCCCTGTGGCGTTCTTCCGCCAATCTATCATTCCTTAAGTTGACGTTTAGACGTCTATATGTCCACAGAATGTATTGAATAGCATTTAATGTCAACACTGTAATTATGAATATTATTCATGTTGATTGTGAGTGACCTTCAAGTCATGCTCAACCTCGGTATGCATGACCGAATATCATCCTTTCACAGTTAAACTAAGGAGCCTAGTGGCCCCTTAATCTGGAATAAGCTGGAGTGTTACAGCAAGCTTGACAGCAAGTTGAGGTCCGATTGGATAGCTCCTGCTGTCACTTCTCTACCAGCGCCCGGACCACGAATCACTAACGGGTTATCGCGATACCATTTACTCTCGATAGCAAAAATGTTGTCACAAGGTAAAAGGTTAGCCAAAGCGTGTTCACGCTCTAAAGCTTCAACCCCCACCGTTGCTTTGCCATTTTTCTCAAGCCTTGCGACATAGCGTAGCACTTTATCTTCACGTTGTGCTTTGGTTAGTCTCTCTGCTAATTTTTCACTCAGCAGTTGGCCTTTGTCTAAAAAGTCATCCAGTGAGAGGTGCTTGAGCTCATCAGGAACCAGTGATTCAACTTTGACATTTTCCGGTTCGATATGTAATCCCGCTTCACGGGCTAGGATCACCAGTTTGCGCATTACGTCTGAACCATCCAGATCGCTGCGCGGATCAGGCTCGGTAAGTCCTTGTTGCCATGCTAAATCGACCAGTTCGCTAAACGGTATTGAGCCGTCGAATTGCTGAAATAACCAAGATAAAGTGCCAGAGAAAATACCAGAGAGGGCGACGATTTCATCACCGCTTTCACGCAAATCACGTACCGTGTGGTTAATGGGTAAGCCTGCGCCAACCGTCGCGTTGTAGAGCCAATGGCGGCTAATTTTCGCGAACGCTTCTTTTATTTGGTGGTAATCGACGCTAGAGGAAGAGCCCGCGACTTTATTCGCTGAGATGAGGTGCACCCCATTTTCAGCAATGTTGAGGTAGTGATCAGCCAGTTCTTTGCTTGCGGTTACATCGAGCACAACCGCTTCGTCATATCCTTGAATATTGCTTAATCGCTGTAGCCAAGCCATTCCTTCACTGGCAATCGCTTCATCGTCAAAATGCTTTAAAACCGATGCTGCATCAATCCCTTGCTCATCAAACCAATAGGTTTGGCTATCGACCACCGCGACCAACTCGAAGTTCATGCCATGGCGTTTTTCTAACTCTGATTTTTGTTCAGCAAAGAGTTTTAACCAACTCGAACCAATGTTGCCTTTGCCACATAATGCCAGTGCGACCCGTTTTTGCGCCTGAAATAGTTGGTTATGCATACCCACCACTAAGGGGGTGATCGGCGTTTTACGCAGTACTGCGACTAAACTCAGCCCAGATTCGGCTTCACAGATAAACTCGATCGGTGATGAACGTAGCTGTTGATAAAAGCCGTAGCAGTGATTGGGGTTTTTCGTCACTCCCGCACCCACGGCACCGACTAATGAAAAGCCTTCTTTGAGTTTAATTTCTGCTTCAAAAGCGGCATCTTGCAGATGGGCTAGGGCTCCACCTGAAATCTCAGCAGTATAGGCAAGGCGCAGTTGGTGTTGATCGGCTTGAGTATCGAAAGCTAGCGGTTCGAGTTGAGCACGACGCAAGCTGCGTAGTACATCATTTTGTAGGCGCTGGAAGTCATGCCCGTGAGCAAAATTAAGCTCAATCAACAGCACATCATCAAGTGAAGTAATGATTTTGGCACCGCGTCCCGATGCCAATACACGCTCAATACGAGTCGATCCTGCTTCGGGTTGATAACTGCAGCGCAAGTGCAAATCCATGGTGCTTTGCGCCACGGGCTGCAAAGTTCGGCTGTGCAATACTGGGGCGGCAAGGCGCGCTAACTCGTTGGTTTCGTCCAAACGCAGTAGCGGCAGTAAACAGGCATCACTAACAATGCGCGGGTCGGCGCTATAAACACCGGCCACATCACTCCAAATCGTTACTCGGTTTACTTCCGCAAGTGCGCCGATCATCGTAGCGGAGTAATCAGAGCCATTGCGCCCAAGTAGCACAGTATCACCTTGTTCACTGCGAGCCATAAAGCCTGTGATGATCACTCGGTGATGCGCGTGTTGTGCCAAAATTTCTTTCAGCAAAGGGTAGGAGCGGGCGCGATCCACTTCCGGTTGTGTGCCTGCTTGCGCGCGAAGAAATTCGCGGGCGTCTTGTGCCACAGCCGCAAGGTTATGTTGATTGAGTAACGCCGCCAATAAGCGTGATGACCACACTTCACCATGGCCAAGTACCGCCGCTTGTTGAGCTGGCGATAGGGGCGCGCAAAGCTGACCCAAGGTGCGAATTTCGTTGGTGAGTAAAGTGATGAGCGGTTGCGCTGCATCTTCATCGAGCAGCGCGTTGATTAAATCGATTTGGTACTGACGGACCGATTGCAAGTTCTCATGAGCTACTCGGCCATCTTTATTGAGAGCGTCGAGAAATTCGATTAAACGATTGGTGGTTTTTCCTGCGGCAGAAACCACCACCAAATCATCAGCTTGAGAATACTCTTTTAAGATATTAACGACCCGTTTGTAGCATTCAGGATCGGCAAGGCTGCTACCGCCAAACTTGTGCAATTGACGTAGGGCAGTCATTAATAGGCCTCCTTCGCTTTAGCAAAGGCTTGCACGAGATCGTCAATCAAATCTTGGGCATCTTCTAAGCCGACCGATAGGCGTAATAGCTGCTGTGAAACACCGGCTTCGGCCAACGCTTCTTCGCCCATCGCTCGGTGAGTCATCGAAGCGGGGTGGCAGATTAAGCTCTCCACGCCTCCTAATGATTCTGCCAGTGAGAATAATGTTAACTGAGAGACAAAATATTTGAGCTGTTCAAAGCTGCCCGCAAACTCAAAACTGAGCATAGAGCCAAAGCCAGATTGCTGCTTTTTCGCTATCTCATGGCCAGGATGCTCTGGCAAACTCGGGTGATGAATGACCTTGACTAAGGCTTCGCTTTGCAGATAGTCCAAAATGGCACGTGAGCTTTCCTCATGGACGCGCATTCTTGCGCCTAAGGTACGAATGCCACGCAGCGTCATATAGCTATCAAAAGGGGTTCCCGTTGAGCCAAGGCAGTTGCCCCACCATGCTAGCTCTTCAGCGTGCTGCTCTGTTTTGGTGATAACAACTCCGCCAATCACATCGGAGTGGCCGTTGATGAATTTGGTGGTGGAGTGGATGACAAAATCTGCGCCCAACTCTAATGGTTTTTGGAAGACTGGCGTTAAGAAGGTGTTGTCAACCGCCACTAATGCACCGACAGAGTGTGCTTGTTGGCAAATATCAGCAATATCTACCACGCGAACTAATGGGTTGGATGGGGTTTCAATGAGTACCAATTTGGGTTTTTTCGCCAAAGCGGCCTGCAAAGCGTTTGGATCGGATTGATCAATAAAGAGTGTCTTAAAATCGCCTTTTTTGGCGCGTGTATTAAACAGTCGATATGTGCCACCGTAGCAGTCATGCGGGGCCACAATCAGATCGTCAGGACTTAAAAAGGCGGAAACCCATAGATTCAGCGCCGAAGTGCCACAGTTAGTCACCACCGCGCCTTGACCCGATTCGAGTTCAAACAACGCTTTTTCGAGCAGACCTCGATTCGGGTTGCCAGAGCGTGTGTAATCGTATTTAGGCACTTCACCAAACGCAGGAAAGCTATAATTTGTCGAAAGATAAATTGGAGGCACAACAGCATGATATTGAGAGTCGGATTCAATACCGGTTCTAACGGCGATGGTGGCTGGCTTGCGAGTGGTCATGACGGTTTCCTTACTTAATTAAACTCAATAAACTGACTTTTATTGAGGGGTTCCTGCTTTATCTGGGGACAACGAAATGGCAACGTCCATTGTCTCGAGTATTAGCTATATCCGATAGTGCGTGAGATTGCTATCCCCTTTCTAACTTGAAGTTGCTGCGATGTTGGCTAGGTTCACCTACTTCAATCACATAGTCTGGCTGCCTTGACTTGCCGCTCTGCTGAAATTTCAAGTATTTCGGGTATCTCTTTGTCGATAATGGCACACTTTACTGAACTCAAAAGAAGACGTCAATATATCTAGACGTCTATATGTCTTTGCTTATGGCGGTAAATCCCGCTAAAATCCAACTTTCAAATTTTTAACGACCAATTACGATAACGAAGGTGCGCAATGGCAGACTGGAATGGGGAATACATTAGCCCATATGCTGAACATGGGAAGAAGAGTGAGCAAGTCAAAAAAATCACCGTTTCAATCCCATTGAAAGTGTTGAAAGTATTAACTGATGAGCGCACTCGCCGTCAAATCAATAACTTACGCCACGCAACGAACAGTGAGCTGCTGTGTGAAGCCTTTTTGCATGCTTATACCGGTCAACCTTTACCGACCGACGAAGATTTGAGAAAAGATCGTCCAGACGATATTCCGACGGAAGCAAAAGCATTAATGACCGCCATGGGCATTGAATTTGAAGCGTATGATGATGAAGAAGTGTAGCGCGTAATTGCGGTACAACGAGATAAAATCGAGAGGATACTGGGTAAGTTGCCATGGTGACTTTGGCTCTGTGTCTCAGAATATAAAAAAACCGCTGAAAGTCAGCGGTTTTTTTTCGAGCGAGGCATTTAGCCGCTCAAGCTTGTGATTATTCTTGCATGTAATTGACAGGCATCTCGATTCGAGCAACGCCAGAGTCAACCGCTGCTTGAGCAACCGCTTTAGCAACACGAGGCAGTAGGCGTGGGTCCATCGGTTTTGGAATGATGTATTCAGGGCCGAAACTTAACGCTTTTACGCCTGCGGCTTTCAACACTTCAGCCGGCACTTCTTCTTTAGCCAGTTCACGTATCGCCTCAACTGCGGCTAGCTTCATTTGGTCATTAATTTCACTAGCACGGACATCCAAAGCGCCACGGAAAATAAATGGGAAGCACAACACGTTGTTGACTTGGTTTGGATAATCGCTACGGCCTGTGCCGAGAATTAAATCGTCACGTACTGCGCGTGCGAGTTCCGGTTTAATTTCCGGATCCGGATTTGAGCAAGCAAATACGATCGGTTTATCGGCCATTAATTTTAGCGCTTCGGCAGGCAGCAGATTGGGGCCTGACACACCTAGGAATAAGTCAGCGCCTTCAATCACATCTTCCAGTGTGCGTTTGTCGGTGTTATTAGCAAACAACTGCTTATATTCATTAATGTCATCGCGACGAGTATGAATCACACCTTTGCGATCAAGCATGTAGATTTTTTCACGCATTGCGCCGCACTTAATCAATAGTTCCATGCAAGCGGTGGCTGCTGCGCCAGCGCCAAGACAGACGATAGTGCATTCGTTGAGTTTCTTGCCTTGCAGTTCAATCGCATTGAGCATGCCAGCGGCGGTAACAATCGCAGTGCCGTGTTGATCGTCATGGAAAACAGGCACATTACAGCGCTCGATCAGACGGCGTTCAATCTCAAAGCAATCTGGTGCTTTGATATCTTCTAAGTTGATGCCGCCAAAGGTGTCGGCGATGTTGGCAACCGTATCGACAAATTCATCGATTGTGCGGTGTTTTACTTCAATATCAATTGAATCAAGCCCAGCAAAGCGTTTAAACAGTAGCGCTTTTCCTTCCATGACGGGCTTGGAAGCCATCGGACCTAAGTTACCTAAACCAAGAATAGCCGTGCCGTTTGAGATCACAGCGACGGTGTTGCCTTTCGCAGTGTATTTATAAACGTTGTCGATGTTCTGTGCGATTTCACGAACCGGTTCAGCAACGCCCGGGCTGTAAGCTAGAGCAAGGTCTTCAGCCGAGTCGGCAGGCTTAGTTAATGAAATGGCAATTTTACCCGCGGTTGGGTAAGCATGGTAATCGAGTGCGCGTTGGCGAAATTGTTCTTCTGCCGTTAATTCTTGGTGAGTGTCATCAGACATAGGTATAAGTGCTCGTGTTGGATTGGAAAAGGTCCATAATTCTAATGGATGTCGCTCAAACTTCCTAGGCGGGAACCTGACGTGCTTCATCAAAAAATGGAGAAAATGTCGCAGATAAGACCAGTGCGTACTGACAACTATACAAAAAATGCCAACAAAAAAGGATGCCGAAGCATCCTTTTTTAATTTTCTAGCAAAAAAGAGATTATTTGCTAGAAAGAGCACCGAAACGCTTGTTGAAGCGATCTACACGGCCGCCAGTATCAACGATACGTTGCTTACCAGTGTAGAATGGGTGACATTTGTCACACACGTCTAGGTGGATAGAATCTTTGCCTAGCGTTGAGCTGAACTCGAAAGAGTTGCCGCAAGAACAAGTCGCGCTAACTGCTTTGTACTCTGGATGGATACCAGCTTTCATGGGATAACCTCAAATTGGGCCGCGTCGCTATCCGAATCTATGCCGGACACCACACGTAGTTAATAAAAAAATGTTGATACCGCTGACTGCTTAACATCAAGCAAGAAGCCATATCATCAAGGCGCGATATATTAATGAATCCTCTTCAGTGGATCAAGCCATTTCGCCGCTATTTTCGCCACATTTTTGTCCAATGACGAAGCTCGAATTTCGGTGACGCATCCAGTAGACTGTCTTTTCACATTTTTTGTAGAACGAACGGTCGATTATGCGCCCCACCATTGCACGCGTTGCCTTACCTGTCCCATTGGATAAGCAGTTTGATTATCAGATCCCAAGTCATCTGTTTCCGATTGTTGGTGGACGAGTGTCGGTGCCATTTGGTCGGCAAACGCTGGTGGGTATCGTCACCGCTATAGTCAGTGAGTCTGAGTTTTCAGTCGATCAATTAAAGCCGCTAAAAGCGGTACTCGATAGCCAGCCAGTCTGGCCAGAGAAACTCTATCAATTGCTGTTGTGGTGTAGCCAGTTTTATCAATACCCATTAGGCGACACGCTATTTAATGCATTGCCTGGCGCATTACGTAAAGGGAAAGCGGCCGATTTTTCGACTTTAGTGGAGTGGCAACTGACGCCCAGTGGGCGCGATCAACTCATGCAAGGATTCGGGCGAGCGGTAAAGCAAGCCAAAGTGATGGCGATGCTTGAGTCTGGCGCTGTGCCCCATCAACTGTTTATTGATGAAGAGGTAGGTAGCAGCGTACTCAAAACCTTACAAGAGAAAGGCTGGATAGAATCACTGGAAAAACGGCCGACACTGACGGCTTGGCCGCAAAATGTTGAAGCGGATGTGGAAAAGCCCAAGCTCAACCAAGAACAAGCGATCGCGATTGCTTCAATTAATAGCCATCACCATTTCGCATGCTATTTACTTGAAGGGGTCACCGGTTCAGGGAAAACCGAAGTTTATCTAAACTTAATCAAGCCCGTTTTAGAAAAAGGACGTCAGGCATTGGTACTGGTGCCTGAGATTGGTCTAACACCACAAACCATTAACCGCTTTCGTAAGCGATTTAATGTGCCAGTTGCCGTGGTCCACTCGGGGCTCAATGAAACCGAGCGCCTCAACGCGTGGTTAGCGGCGCGTGATAATATCGCGGGCATTATTATTGGTACTCGCTCAGCGCTGCTAACGCCTTTTGCAGACCTAGGTATCATCATTGTTGATGAAGAGCACGACGCTTCGTATAAACAGCAAGATAGCCTACGCTACCATGCAAGAGATGTCGCGGTAATGCGTGCAAACCTTGAGCAGATCCCGATTGTGCTCGGTTCCGCCACTCCAGCATTAGAAACGTTGCATAATGCATTGAGCGGCAAATATCATCACTTAAGCTTAACTCAGCGTGCGGGCGTAGCGGTTCCCACTAAAAACAAAGTGTTGGATGTGAAAGGCCTGTTTTTAGAGAGTGGGTTATCAGCGCCGCTGATTGCTGAGATGAGAAAACACCTCAGCGCAGGTAACCAAGTGATGCTGTTTCTCAATCGGCGCGGCTTCTCGCCCGCGCTGATGTGCCATGAATGCGGTTGGATTGCCGAGTGCAAACGTTGCGATGCGTACTATACCTTTCACCAATACAGCAGTGACATGCGTTGTCACCATTGCGGCTCGCAACGTCCGGTGGTTCATCAGTGTCAAGGTTGTGGTTCAACTCAGTTGGTCACGGTTGGGGTAGGTACCGAGCAACTTGAAGCGCAACTGGCGCAGCTTTTCCCCGAATATAAAACGGTGCGTATTGATCGCGATAGTACGCGTCGTAAAGGCAGTTTAGAAAGTGCGTTATCATCGATTCGACAAGGTGAGTATCAGATTTTAATTGGCACGCAGATGCTTGCTAAAGGGCACCATTTTCCCGATGTGACTTTAGTGGCGTTATTGGATGTGGATGGTTCGCTATACAGCAGTGATTTTCGCGCCGCCGAACGCTTGGCGCAGCTATTTACTCAAGTGGCAGGTCGAGCAGGGCGCGCTAGTAAACCCGGCGAAGTCATTTTACAAACGCATCACCCAGAACACAGTTTGCTGCAAGCACTGTTGCAAAAGGATTATCGTCATTTTGCAGAAACCGCGTTAGAAGAGCGGAAAATAGCGATGTTGCCGCCTTACACCTATCTCACACTGTTTAAAGCGGAATCCAATCAAGCTTCGATGGTGGAAGAGTTTTTACGCCAAATTAGGCATACGTTAGAAGCGCATCCGTTATTTGATGATTCGTGCTTAGTCTTAGGGCCAACCCCAGCACCATTAGCGAAAAGAGCGGGCAAATATCGCTGGCAGTTATTACTGCAAACTCAACATCGCTCCAAAATGCAAAAACTATTGATGAGTGCTAAGCCTGCGATTGGACTGTTACCATTAGCCAAGAAAATTCGCTGGTCGTTAGATATTGAACCGCAAGATCTCAGTTAAACCTCAGTAGCGTTTTCGATGAAATGAGATGTAACATATTGAAGCAATCGAATGCTAAAAAGGTTACTGTTACTTTTGTCAGCCAATTTAATCCTCTCTAATGTGAGTGGCTTCACGCTTATTATGTAAAATTTGTTAATCTGACCGTAACTTTCTGGGTGGAAATGAATAGACTATCACTCATATATCCGCTGTGAATAACAGCTCAGCGTTCAAAACGGATAACCAGATTTTACAACCGGATTTTATAAACATAACAACGGGTGATTTCAGCCCAGTAACAACTTTTAAAGAGGTTAATTTCTATGGCGACAATGAAGGATGTTGCCCAGCTTGCAGGTGTATCAACCGCCACGGTATCTAGGGCGTTGATGAACCCTGAAAAAGTATCATCTTCAACGCGAAAGCGTGTCGAAGATGCTGTTTTGGAAGCTGGTTACTCACCAAATTCTCTCGCTCGCAACTTACGCCGTAATGAATCTAAAACCATTGTCGCTATCGTGCCTGATATTTGTGACCCTTACTTCACAGAGATCATTCGTGGTATCGAAGATGCGGCGATGGAACATGGTTATTTAGTACTGTTGGGTGATAGTGGTCAGCAGAAAAAGCGAGAAAGTTCGTTAGTTAACCTCGTATTTACTAAGCAGGCCGATGGCATGTTGTTGCTGGGAACGGATTTGCCGTTTGATGTTAGTAAGCCGGAGCAAAAAAACCTGCCACCTATGGTCATGGCATGTGAATTTGCGCCAGAACTTGAGTTGCCGACGGTACATATTGATAACCTTACTTCAGCGTTTGAAGCGGTGAACTATTTGACGCAGCTCGGGCACAAACGCATCGCGCAAATATCGGGGCCAGCAGAGGCCACGCTGTGTAAGTTCCGCCATCAAGGTTATCAACAAGCTTTACGCCGCGCAGGAATTACCATGAACCCTAATTATTGCACTTATGGTGATTTTACTTTTGAAGCTGGGGCTAAAGCACTGCGCCAATTATTGGCGTTATCTGAGCCACCCACAGCCATTTTTAGTCATAATGACAGTATGGCGATCGGTGTCATTAAGGAAGCCAAAAAATTGGGTTTGCGCGTTCCACAAGATATTTCAGTGGTGGGATTTGATGATATTCAATTTGCGCTCTACTGCGATCCACCGTTAACGACCATCTCACAGCCGCGCTATGAGATAGGGCGTCAAGCGATGCTCATGATGCTCGATCTTCTTCGCGGTCAAGAGGTTGGCGCAGGTTCTCGACTATTAGAAACCAAGTTAGTGATTCGAGAAAGCGCAGCGCCTCCTCGCTTGAGCTAACCACATGCAGCGCATTTTTGATGCGCTGCAACTCTTTCAACACTATTAAGTCGTTGGAAACTGCATTAACATTGGCACAAACCATCAACTTTTGAATTCTCTGTGGCTAATAAAGATTATGTAAGGCGCGGTCGTAGTCCGAAAAAGCCGACCCCGAAAAAAACAACTCCACGTCGTAAACCTTGGCGTAGTGGCTTATTGGCACTGTTGCTCGTTTCCGGTTTTGGTTATGGGCTGTTCTTACTCAGCCGTGATCCTGAGCCGCCTCAAGCGGTTGTGGTTCCTACAAAACCAGTCGCAAAACCTAAGCCAGAGAAAGTGATTCCACCGCCCCCTGAGGAAAAATGGGATTACGTGGATAGCTTGCCGAAACGTGAAGTAGAAGTGGTAGCCAAAGAACAAAAAGTGTCTGAAATCCCTTATATCATGCAGTGTGGGGCGTACAAAACCTCGGCACAGGCTGAAAGCCGTAAACTTGATATCGCGTTTCAGGGTTTAAAAAGTGAAATCCGAAAAACGGAAGGCAGCAGCTGGTATCGCGTGGTATTAGGGCCATACAAATATAAGCGTGATGCGCAGCGTGACGAGCATAAATTACAACGCGCTAAAATTGAGCCGTGCGCCATTTGGACTGAACCACAATAAGAGCGATCACTCACCGCATCCAATCGATTCGCGGTGAGTGTTTTTTGTGACTTGAAATCTTCCCCAACCATCCTCATATATTTGCTAACTCCATCGTGAAAACAAATAAGAGGTCCTGTCGTGACTACCATCGTCTCTGTACGTCGTAATAATAAAGTTGTCATCGCCGGTGACGGACAAGTATCGCTCGGTAATACCGTAATGAAAGGCAACGCGCGCAAGGTTCGCCGTCTGTACAATAATCAAGTCTTGGCAGGGTTTGCAGGTGGCACAGCCGATGCGTTTACCTTGTTTGAGCGCTTTGAAAGTAAGCTGCAAATGCATCAAGGTCATCTTACTAAGGCCGCGGTTGAGCTGGCAAAAGATTGGCGTAGTGACCGAGCACTGCGTAAGCTAGAAGCGATTTTAGCGGTGGCTGATGAAACGGCATCGCTCATTATTACGGGCAATGGTGACGTCGTTCAACCAGAAAACGACCTGATTGCTATCGGTTCGGGTGGTAATTTTGCTCAAGCTGCGGCGACTGCATTATTAGAAAATACCGATTTAGATGCACGTGAAATCGCTGAAAAAGCACTGAAAATTGCGGGCGACATTTGCGTGTTTACCAACCATTTCCACACTATCGAAGAACTAGAAATACCGGCGGAATTGCTACTGCAACAAACAGTGATCACCGAAAAATAAAGACAGTGTTAGGGTAAAGAATTAAGGAAAATCTGATGTCTGAAATGACTCCACGTGAAATTGTTCACGAATTAAATCGCCATATTATTGGTCAAGATAAAGCCAAACGTTCGGTGGCGATTGCGCTGCGTAACCGCTGGCGTCGCATGCAGCTCGAAGAGAGCTTGCGCGCCGAAGTAACGCCGAAAAACATTTTGATGATTGGTCCAACTGGGGTGGGAAAAACGGAAATTGCTCGTCGTCTCGCCAAGCTTGCCAACGCACCATTTATTAAAGTGGAAGCGACCAAATTTACCGAAGTGGGTTATGTTGGTAAAGAAGTGGAAACCATTATTCGCGATTTAACCGATGTCGCGGTAAAAATGACTCACCAGCAAGCGATGGAAAAAGTGCAATTTCGCGCGCAAGAGCAAGCAGAAGAGCGTATTTTAGATGCTTTATTGCCGCCAGCTCGTGATGCTTGGGGAGAGAATGAAAAGGGCGAAGAGAGCTCGAACACTCGCCAAATCTTCCGTAAAAAGTTGCGTGAAGGAAAGCTCGACGACAAAGAGATTGAAATCAATGTCGCTGTCCCTCAAATGGGGGTTGAAATTATGGCACCTCCGGGTATGGAAGAAATGACCAATCAGCTGCAAGGTTTGTTTCAGAACCTTGCGGGAGATACCAAGAAAAAACGCAAACTCAAAATCAAAGAGGCCTTCAAAGCTTTGACTGAGGAAGAAGCGGCAAAATTGGTCAATCAGGAAGAGCTGAAAGATCAAGCTATTTTTAATGTTGAAAATAACGGCATTGTCTTCATCGATGAGATTGACAAAATCTGTAAACGCGGCGAAAGCTCAGGTCCAGATGTGTCGCGTGAAGGAGTGCAACGTGATTTGCTACCTTTGATTGAGGGCAGTACTGTCTCGACTAAGCACGGCATGGTTAAAACTGATCATATCCTCTTTATTACGTCGGGTGCATTCCAAGTGGCGAAGCCCTCTGATTTAATCCCCGAGTTGCAAGGCCGCTTGCCGATTCGCGTCGAACTTGAAGCATTATCGAGCCATGACTTTAAACGTATTTTGACTGAGCCGAAAGCCTCTCTGACCGAGCAGTATATTGCGCTGATGAAGACGGAAGAGGTGCACATTGAATTCACTGAAGATGGCATCACTCAAATTGCGGAAGCCGCGTGGAAAGTGAATGAAACCACGGAAAATATCGGCGCACGTCGCCTGCATACCGTGATGGAGCGTTTGATGGATGAAATCTCATTTGATGCAACAGAAAAACCTGGCTCCTCAATGATTATCGATGCCGCCTATGTCAAGCAGCGCCTAGGTGAGTTAGTCGAGAATGAAGATTTGAGCCGCTTTATTCTTTAGCGGGTCGAATGGCCAGTAGACCGTTTGTAGCCCGTCCAAAGTGACGGGCTTTTTATTGCCGTGTTATACTCGTCAGCAGAACAGTATATACTGACCCCTTTTTTGAACGGCAGTGACCTTGCATGAAGAATTCGCTCCATATCTGGCTTGATGCGGCCAGGCCTAAAACGCTCCCTCTCGCGCTAGTTTCTATTTTAACGGGCAGCGCGTTAGCTTTCTCATCGGGCCATTTTTCGTTGCCAGTAGCGCTGCTTGCTCTGCTTACCGCGACCTTATTACAAATCTTATCTAACCTTGCAAATGATTATGGTGATGCGGTCAAGGGCACGGATAATGAGGCTCGCTTAGGGCCAATCAGGGCGATTCAATCCGGTGCGGTGACGCTCGATGATATGAAGCAAGCGATGCTGATTAACATCACATTGACGGTTATCTCGGGTTTGGTGTTGATCTTTTATGCACTGGATAGCGTGCAAAGTATTCTGGCTTTTGTCGGACTGGGCGTGCTCGCTATTGTGGCCGCGATTGCTTACACGGTCGGTAACAAACCCTACGGCTATGTCGGCTTAGGTGATTTATCCGTATTCATTTTCTTTGGTTTACTTGGGGTGTCTGGAACCTATTTCTTGCATACCGGCCATGTGGAACCGAGCCTGTTCTTACCCGCGTTAGGCTGTGGCTTATTGGCAGTAGCGGTGCTCAATGTCAACAATATGCGTGATATTGAAAATGATGCAGTTTGCGGTAAAAAAACCGTTGCCGTACGTCTTGGGCAAACGCGCGCCAAGCAATATCACTTTATGCTATTGGCGGGTGCGGTGATCGCTTTTGCTTGGTATTTGGTGATGCAAAGCAGCCCAACGTGGATCAGTTTGCCCTTTTTGTTGAGCATTGTGGTAGTGGTAAAACACAGTAAAGCGGTGTGGGTGAGTGATCAACCTGCGCAGATAGCACCTATGATGCCCGCTATCGTCAAATGTTCACTGATCACCAACTTGTTGTTTGTTGGAATTGTTATAGCTCAAACTCTGACGAGTTAATTGTCGCTTGTCATTGCAATGACTTAATGACCCTATATACTCGGTGAAGATAATTTTCGGCAAGAGAAGAACCATTATGGAATACAACACCTCTGCGTTATGTGATATTTATCTCGACCAAGTCGATGTGGTGGAGCCAATGTTTAGTAACTTTGGTGGAAGCGCATCCTTTGCTGGCCAGCTTACGACGATTAAATGTTTTGAAGATAATAGCTTAATCCGTGAAGTATTAGAGCAAGATGGGCTAGGACGGGTGCTGTTAATTGATGGTGGTGGTTCACTGCGCCGTGCGCTGATTGATGCAGAATTGGCCGCTCTTGCTGAAGAAAATGAGTGGGAAGGCATCGTTGTTTACGGTTGTGTCCGCGAAGTGGATGAACTCGAAGAGATGAGCATCGGCATTCAAGCGCTCGCCTCTATTCCTGTTGGAGCATCCAATCAAGGTATCGGTGAAGTGGATGTGCCTGTCAATTTTGGTGGCGTCACTTTCCTACCTGAAGATTATTTATACGCTGATAATACGGGTATTATTTTATCTCCTGAGCCTTTAAATGTGGATATGGACTTAGATGATGACCTTGACGAGATTGAAGAGTAGTTTCTCGCGCTGAAAGGCGATGCTTCTAAGTGATAAAGCCAGCATGAATGCTGGCTTTTTTATATTTAGTTCACCACGACGTGCTCAACCAGATAAATGGTAGCATTAGCGAAACAGGTAAGTTCGTTTTAGACGCAGGGCGTAGTAATAACCCAGCAGCCCACCTAAGGTATTGCCTGCGGCAATCCCGATAAACAGCCCTTCGACATCATAGAGATACGAACCTAACCACGCGGCAGGAAGAGTGAACACAAATAGCCGCATCACGCTCCACTGAAAGGCGCGCATGGGTTGATGCAATGCATTCAATCCAGAGACAAGCATCATCACAATGCCTTGAAAGCCATAGCTCAGTGGCACCACCAGCAAATAGTGCCACAATAGATCGCGCACCGAGGGCTCTTGAGAAAATAGGGCTGACAAAGGGATGCTCAGCGGTACCATCATCGCAAAAATCATCAATTGAAATACGATAGAAAAACGCATGCTGAGGAACAAGCCAGCAAAGCTACGCTCAATATTTTTTGCGCCGATGTTTTGTGCCATAAAGGGAGTCAGTGCTGAGGTTAGTGACATCAAGACCAAAATGAGTATCGACTCAATACGCTGCGCGGCGCCGTAAGCGGCCACGGCAGCCGTGCCATGACTGGCCAGCATTATCATTAATAGCGCGCCAGAGAGTGGATTCATTGCATTGGAGAGTGCCGCTGGTGTGCCCACTTTTAAGATCTGCTGCCAATCATGCCATAAAGTAGGAAAATACGGCCATGCCAATAATTTTTCTCTTTTGATTAAGATATATAGCGATCCACACAGTGCGCCTAACCAACTGAATGCACTGGCAATAGCAGCACCTTGGATTCCTAATTCAGGGAAAGGGCCATAACCAAAAATCAGTAGCGGATCGAGCAGACCGTTAATACAACCTGCGAGCATCATAATTTTAGCCGGCGTTTTGGTGTCACCCGTGGCTCGAATTGCGCTGTTACCAGCCATGGGAATAACGAGCAAAGGAATGGTCAAATACCAAACCTGCATGTATTGCTCAATCAAAGGGATTAAATCGTCAGTGGCACCAAGCAGTAGGAAGAGTGGCTTAATGGTCAGTAAACCCAGAATTGAAGCAAATGTCACCAGCACCACAGCCAGTAACACGCCGTGACTGGAAAAACGCGCTGCATTTTTAGCGTCACCTTGACCGAGTAAGCGGCCAATACTCGTCGAAAGTCCAATACCAATTCCCATGGTGATGCAGTTAACCGCAAAGGTGACGGGAAAGGTAAAACTGATGGCGGCAAGAGATTCGGTGCCCAGCAGTGAGATAAAAAAGGTGTCGACCAAGTTAAACATCAAAATCGCGATCAAACCAAAAATCATTGGGATCGTCATTTGACTGAGCACATTTGGAATTGGGGCGGTTAATAGGCCGTGTTTATCGTGCATTACTGGCAACGTAGGTTAAGCAAAACGTTAGGATACTTGATTCTGGCGATCGCGACTATAGCTGCTGGGATGGGAAGTGTGACGCGAGTGAAGAAACAAAAAAGGCCAGCAAATGCTGACCTTCTTAACGATAATTAGTGTGAATAATTACGCTTTTTTCGCTTCAGCTGCTGCTTTTGCGATAGCTGCAAAGCTTTTCGCATCAAGTGCTGCGCCGCCAACTAGAGCACCATCAATGTCTGGTTGTGCGAAGTAAGCTGCTGCATTTTCAGGTTTTACAGAACCGCCGTATTGGATAACGACATTCTTCGCGACTGCTTCTGATTTTGCAGCAATGTGCGCGCGAATGGCAGCGTGAATACGTTGAGCATCATCTGCTGTTGCTGCTTTACCTGTGCCGATCGCCCAGATTGGTTCGTAAGCGATGATCGCACCTTCTAGCGCTTCAACACCTTGAGTGTTGATCACAGCGTCAAGTTGACGTGCACATACGGCTACTGTTTCGCCAGCTTCGTTTTGTGCTTCAGATTCACCGATACAAAGTACTGGTGTTAGGCCATTTTCTTTTAGGAATGCAAATTTTTGCGCCACAAATTCATCGGATTCGTTGTGGTATTCACGACGCTCAGAGTGACCAATGATGATGTGTGTTGCACCGAATTCTTTCAGCATTGCTGGAGACATATCGCCAGTGAATGCGCCACTGTTGTGTACGTCGCTGTTTTGGGCACCCAGAATGATCGCGCTACCCGCATCGGTCAGAGTGCGCTCTGCTAGGTCAATAAAAAGTGCTGGTGGAGCAACGGCTACGTCAACACCCGTTACGCCTTCAAGCTCTGCATTCAGACCATTTAGCAGCTCAACAACCATCTCTTTGCTGCCGTTTAGTTTCCAGTTACCCATAACTACAGGATGACGCATAGGAATATCTCCATTATCTATCAAAGTTAAAATGAATGAATGTCAAAAATAAACGTGATTGCGAAAGAATATAACAGATAAAATCGGTCAGATCATGATTCGAGTCATGACTTTATGGGATCTTAAGCAATGCGTGACACCCCTTATCAGTGATCAGATAGACAGAATAGCCGATAATGGCTCGGATTTTACGAGATTAATTGCTATTAGTGGCTGTTAAAAGAAAAGCTAGTGATACCAATAAGGCTCACCAGTGTTGAAATTTGATCATGAATGAAGAAAAGGAATTCGTATGCCCAACCTTGTTATGGAATACTCGAACTCTGTGGATGAGCGTGTGAATGTTCAAGGGTTATTGGAAGATCTTCACCAAGTCGCACTTCGCTGCGGATTATTTGACGCTGACTCAGTGAAATCACGGGCGCTACGCTGCCACCATTGGTGCATTGGTGAAGAGGGCGACAGTGTTGATTTTATTCACCTCAGCTTTGATTTGCTGTCAGGGCGGACACCTGAACAAAAAAGAGAGTTGTCACGTCAATTAATGACGGTATTGCAACAGCAAGCTAGTCAAGTCAGGAGTCTGACCGTGAATGTGCGTGATATGGATAAAGATTGCTTCCAAAAGGTTGTAAATTAACCATTTTAGGTAACAAGATGTCAATTAAAGAACTGCTATTTTCATTTCAAGGACGCATCGGGCGCAAAGTATTTTGGATGTGGAATCTCTGTTATTACGCGTCCATTATGGGCTTCGCACTCGCTGCAAACCAAATATTTCCTGCCTATACGCACCTGATCTTGCCGCTGTTTTTGCTAGTGGTGTTACTGCCTGATTTGGCCATCACGGTAAAACGTTGGCATGACAGAGATAAGTCTGCTTGGTGGTTATTGCTTAATGTCCCCTTGGTGATCGGCCGTATGAGTATGCCTTTTGCTAGTGCCGAGATTGCCACTCAAGCCAGTATGACAGAGTCATTGGTATCGCTGGTCGCACTGGTTTGTGGCTCATGGATTTTAGTCGAATGTGGTTTTATGAAGGGAACGCAAAGCCGCAACCGCTACGGACCTGAACCAGAGTAAACTTGATAGAAAAAAATTGATGAAACAACAGGAGGCCAATGCCTCCTGTTGTTTTAAAAAGCTTCAAATAGCGAGGTTAACGCCAGTCGCTGTGGCGCGGCACAAATGGAATGATGGTCGCGCTCGGTTGAGTGCGCGCCGATTCGCCATCTAAGGCATTTCTAAATTTCATCATCTGTTCGCCGAGCTCACGCATCAGCATAACATTAGCATGGACAGGGTTTTTGCATTGGCTCACCACCAAGTCAATGTGACTTTGCTGAGCCCATAACCTGTCTTGCATGTTGTTGGAAGAGGAGAGGATCATCTCTTCACAGATATCTTTTTTCAGTTGCGTAAAGGCATCTGGATTATGTTTGGCAAGTTCAACCAACTCATCAAAAGAAGGTAAGGCCTGTTTTTGAGGGGGCTCCATATCTTTCTCCTTTACACTATTTCTCTGTTGATTGTTTTATCAACACAATGAAAGCATAACCGATCAATGAGGTAGGAGTTGGAACGAAATCGCCATTTCTTACTAATGAGACGATCTTAGCGTGGTGTGATTTGATAACGGCAGCGACGCTCACCCATAATGATGTGTTCGCTCCGCTCAACTACATATTGCTCACCGATCAACGTTTGGAAAATATTAAGTTCAGATTGGCACAGATTAGGGCAGCGTGCCGCAGCTTTACAGATAGGGCAATGGTTCTCAATTAAAGTGTAACCGTTCGTTGATGGTATGAGCTCTGCCATATAGCCTTCTTGCTCACGAAGCGTCACTAGCTTAGCTAGTTTTTCTTCTAAACTGTGGCAATCAATTAATGCTTGTTGATACTGTGCTAATGTGTGAGCTTCACGCTCTGCCGCCACTTTGGCTAGTCCTTCTTTACCAAAAAGGTGCTCAACAGCATCAATCACTTGGATGATTAACTCGCCATGCCGATCAGCAAATTGGTCGTGGCCTTGTTGTGTCAAAGACCAGTGTCGAGTAGGGCGTCCGACTTTTACTTTGACATCATGAAACGCCACAATGCCATCATCTTCCAAACTTTGTAGGTGCTGGCGAGCCCCCATGGTGGTAATACCTAGGTCGTCGGCCAGTCGTTTAGCGGTTACCGCTCCATCGCGTTTGATGGTTTGAAGTATTCGGTCAATGGTTTTCATCGCATTCCTCTGTTTGCCTTATCTATTATGAAGAAGCAGCTTAATAAAGCAAATTATTGACTATACAGGATGAGCCGCTAGTAACTTTTGTCAGCACAGAACCAAGATTCGCTATCAATTCGTTAAATAGATCACAAAATTTTCGCTTTCCCCCCTTGGGATCCCTTGCTTGCTCCCCCACATATCACTCACGAGCTGAGTAATCAGCCTTTTCATAAACCTAACGGAAAATCTAATCAGGAGAGACGACCGATGAACATTCGTCCATTACACGACCGAGTTATCGTTGAACGCCAAGAAGTTGAATCTAAATCTGCTGGTGGCATTGTTCTAACAGGTTCCGCTGCAGAGAAATCGACTCGCGGCGTCATCTTAGCAGTAGGCAAAGGCCGAATCCTTGAAAATGGTTCGGTACAACCGCTGGATGTCAAAGTAGGTGATACGGTTATTTTTGCAGAAAGCTACGGTACTAAAACGGAAAAGATCGACGGTAAAGAAGTGCTCATTATGTCTGAAAACGACATCATGGCGATTGTCGAGTAAGCATTGAGTAATTTTTGCTCTGATTCAAAAACGATTGATTAAAACAGAATTTAGAAAAGGAAATTAAAGATGGCTGCTAAAGACGTTAAATTTGGTAACGATGCACGTATTAAAATGCTAGAAGGCGTTAATATTCTAGCCGATGCAGTAAAAGTCACCCTTGGCCCTAAAGGCCGTAACGTTGTGATAGATAAATCGTTTGGTTCACCTATTATCACCAAAGATGGTGTCACTGTTGCGCGTGAAATTGAACTGGAAGACAAATTCCAGAACATGGGTGCACAAATGGTGAAAGAAGTTGCTTCTCAAGCTAACGATGCAGCGGGTGACGGAACGACAACCGCAACGGTATTAGCGCAAGCGATCATCACTGAAGGCTTGAAAGCTGTAGCAGCGGGTATGAACCCAATGGATCTTAAGCGTGGCATCGACAAAGCTGTCGTGGCGGCGGTTGAAGCGTTGAAAGAGCTTTCAGTACCTTGTTCAGACACTAAAGCGATTGCGCAAGTGGGTACTATTTCTGCGAACTCGGATTCAAGCGTGGGTAACATCATTGCTGAAGCGATGGAAAAAGTGGGCCGAGATGGCGTTATCACTGTTGAAGAAGGCCAAGCACTGCAAGATGAACTCGATGTAGTGGAAGGCATGCAGTTTGATCGTGGTTACCTATCTCCTTACTTCATTAATAACCAAGAAGCGGGCAGTGTTGATCTAGATAGCCCATTCATCCTATTGGTTGATAAGAAAATTTCTAACATTCGCGAACTGCTTCCTGCACTTGAAGCGGTAGCAAAAGCTTCTCGTCCACTACTGATTGTGGCGGAAGATGTTGAAGGTGAAGCATTGGCGACGCTAGTTGTGAACAATATGCGTGGTATTGTAAAAGTTGCTGCCGTGAAAGCACCTGGTTTTGGTGATCGCCGTAAAGCGATGCTACAAGACATTGCTACCCTAACGGGCGGTACTGTGATTTCTGAAGAGATCGGTCTTGAGCTTGAAAAAGTGACCTTGGAAGATCTAGGCCAAGCGAAGCGCATCTCTATCACTAAAGAAAACACCACCATCATTGATGGTGCAGGTGAAGAGCAAGCCATTAAAGGTCGCGTTGCACAAATTCGTCAACAAATTGAAGACGCAACTTCAGATTACGACAAAGAAAAACTACAAGAACGCGTGGCCAAACTGGCAGGTGGCGTTGCAGTGATCAAAGTCGGTGCAACCACTGAAGTTGAAATGAAAGAGAAGAAAGATCGCGTAGAAGATGCACTGCATGCAACTCGCGCAGCCGTTGAAGAAGGCGTGGTTGCGGGTGGTGGTGTTGCACTGATCCGTGCGGCTGCTAAAGTTGCGGGCCTTGAAGGTGACAACGAAGAGCAAAACGTAGGTATTCGTGTTGCACTACGTGCGATGGAAGCACCAATTCGTCAAATCGTGAAAAACGCGGGCGAAGAGGATTCTGTTGTAGCTAACAATGTTCGCGCTGGTGAAGGTAACTATGGTTACAACGCTGCGACGGGTGAATATGGCGATATGATCGACATGGGTATTTTGGATCCAACCAAAGTGACTCGTAGTGCTCTACAGTTCGCAGCTTCAGTCGCGGGCCTCATGATCACCACAGAAGCTATGGTGACTGAGCTACCGAAGAAAGAAGCGGCAATGCCTGATATGGGCGGCATGGGCGGTATGGGAGGGATGATGTAGTGCGACGAGAGTCGCGTAGGTAGGCTAGCCGAGCGGGCTACGTCCATAGTAACCACTAACTTTATGTTGTGGTTACTATCCCACCCGCCGAAATAGCAAATAAATAAAACCCGATATTCGGGCTTAACCCAAGCCCGAATATCGGTCCTCGTAAGAGGTCCGATTTTAGGCATGGGTGAAAGTCTGTGTCCCTCGCTTTAGGCGAATGATATACGTTGAAGCAGCACTATTAGTGTCTGTGAAGTAACGGGAATATTCGTGTCTTATTTAAGCTTGAGCCACCTACACGGTGCGAAGCTGTTTTCATTATTGTCTTAACCAATTTCATACTCGGACGGGTAGGTGATTGGACAGTGAGACCTATTGTTCAGCCAATAGTAGCCTAGGGATAGTGCATCTGCGGTAACGCGGTGTGCGGAGCTTCCTGACAATGTACCCCCACGCAAGTGGTTAATCCTTGCTGCGAAGTGAAGGTTAAGACAATCGCCAATAGCAGGTGGTTGAGGGGCTAGGCTGAGTTATATGGTTAACGTAAGTGAACTACTGATAAACACCGTCAGCCTCGACGAGCGTAAGGCTATTGTTGTGACGACTAATTATCCCTTTGGGAGGATTAGTCGTCACTAACGCTCTGACCAAAAGGTATATGGCCGGTTATCTCTTTTACATCTGGGGATACGCTGACTCATGCGCCATCGGTGGATAGGTAGAACCTAAGTAACTCGTGTAATGAAAATGGAACTCGGAAACCCCGTATCTTTGCCCCAATAGGGCAGGCAACTCGTAAGAGACGCTGTTGAGGATGCGGGAACAGGAGAGCAGAAAAAGCGAAAGCCAGCTTGTAATGAGCTGGATAGAAAGCCAACGTGCTTTCACCGGAAACGGGGCCCACGTCTGCTTGGTCTTTAATTGCGTGAAAATCAGTAAAGCCGTCAAGTTTTACGGTAGTTGAAACTGTCAGAGTCCAATTGTGGGCGTTACCTTTCCTATTTGAGGATCTAGGGTACTGTCAGCAACAAGTTCAAGCCTCATAGGGTAAATCTCTGCCCTATGGGTCACAGATGCGCCTTATGTTGCTTGTTTAACTTATCGTTAATGGAGGAAAGCAAGGTGCATACTTCAATGCAAATTGACGTATCTGCATCCTCCCACCAGACACAGCAGTGGCACAGCATCGACTGGTCACTAATGTATCGTACGGTGAGAGGGCTACAGGTACGGATCGCAAAGGCAACGAAAAAGTCTGACTGGCGACAGGTCAAAAGACTGCAACGCATGTTAACTCGTTCGTTTGCTGCCAAGGTGATAGCCATTCGGCGCGTCACTGAAAACAGAGGGAAAAACACACCGGGTGTTGATGGAGAAATCTGGAACACTCCTGCTTTGAAATGGGGAGCCATAGACCAACTGATGCGTAAAGGCTACAAGCCAAGTCCGCTGAGGCGAGTCTATATTCCTAAAGCTAATGGCAAGCGTAGGCCGCTGGGAATACCAACCATGCGTGATAGAGCAATGCAGGCACTATACCTGTTAGCTCTTGAACCCATATCGGAAACCACGGCGGATCGAAACAGCTATGGCTTTCGCCCGAATCGCTCTTGTGCTGATGCTATCGAACAATGTTTCGTGAATCTCAGCCGCAAGGCTAGTGCGAGTTGGGTGCTGGAGGGCGATATCAAAGGGTGTTTTGACTTTATCAGTCATGACTGGCTTATCGACAATATCCCCATGGATAAGGCGATACTCAAGAAATGGCTGAAAGCCGGATTCATGGAATCTGGGAAGTTCAACTTGACGGAGGCGGGTACACCACAAGGTGGGATTATCTCACCCGTACTTGCCAATATGGCCCTAGATGGACTGGAAACGGTGCTCGAATCTCACTTTGGAAAGAAGAACACTAAAGCCAGTTACAAAACTAAGGTCAATTATGTGCGTTATGCAGACGACTTTATCATTACTGGGATCTCGAAAGAGTTACTGGAAGATGAGGTTTTACCGATCGTTGAAGCCTTTATGGCAGAACGTGGACTGCAATTGTCAGCAGAAAAAACGCTGATTACGCACATAGACGACGGGTTCGATTTTCTCGGGCAGAATTTGCGTAAATACGACGGCAAGATGTTGATTAAGCCGTCAAAGAAAAACGTGAAGAATTTGCTGCGCGGTATACGAAATTATCTCAACAGCCATAAAACGGTGCCAGCTTCAGCGGTGATAGCAAAGTTGAATCCGATGATCAGAGGATGGTGTAACTACCACCGCTGGGTATGTGCAAGTGAGACATTCAAGTATATCGATTACCGGATCTGGAAAATGTTGTGGCAGTGGTGTCGCCGAATCCATTTGAATCGCCGTAAGCGCTGGATTAAAGAGAAATACTTTAAAACGGTGGGTGATAGAAACTGGGTATTTAGCGCACTGAAACCGAAAGGGGAAGATGGCCACTACCGCTTGCAGAGTGCAGCGAGAGTGAAAATCGACAAACATGTGAAAATTCGGGCAACAGCTAACTGTTACCTACCGGAGGACGAACAATACTTTGAGCGTTTGAAGATGCAAAGATTGAAGAAATCTTTGTCGGGTAACTGGAAGCTATGGAAGATTGTCGAGAGACAAGACTACAAATGTGCGGTGTGTCACCAGCAGTTCAACTCAGAAGATGAATGGGATATTCATCATATCGTCAGAAGAGTGGATGGCGGCACGGACATAAGCTCGAATTTGATGATGTTGCATGTTAACTGCCATAGACAACTACATGCAAATTCAAATGGTTGAATATCAGGAAGCAGCCCCCATATATAACTATAACTTGATAGATATCAGTCTATTGAGGAAGGCTCTAGAATTTTATTCTGGCTTATTAATTTATTAATTTATTAATTTATTAGTTATAGGTAGTTGCTTAATGAAACTAAAAAACCTGAAAGGGACAAGTAATAATACTTGTCACTGTAATAGTTGGCTTGATCACTGGCTCGAATACAGCGGTGCTAACTCACTTCCAAGTCAATGTGGAGAAAAATCTTGTTTGAATAGTCCAGAAGTTGGGGCTCATGTTATCAAGGTAAACTCAACAGATAAAAAGTGGTACATCGTACCGCTCTGTAAGAAGCATAATAAGGAAGATGAAGAGTTCGAATTATATAGCTCTATCAAGTTGGCTCCTGCCTTGGTCAGTGAAACCTGCGGTTAATTTGTTGCTGGTTCATACGTAAGTGTGAATTTATAAAGGCTTGAGCCGTATGCGGGGAAACTCGCACGTACGGTTCTTAGGGGGCGGTGGTGCAGTAATGCGTCGCCGCTACCCGACATCATCCTCTCTCAATAAGAAACCGGAGCTTGCCTCCGGTTTTTTTTCGCATAATTAGCTCAATCCTGACGTTTGAGTGATCCGACTCTTCTAGACTTCGTCTCTTCACTGATCACAATTTGGTGATGATGTGAGTGAAATAGCGTGAACAAACCAAATATTAACGGTTTCATTGGTCAATGGAGATCTTTATGAAAAAAGTACTTTCAGCACTAGCCGTAGTGGCTGCGTTATCTTCTTCTGTTGCGATGGCTGGCACTCCAGTTATGTTTTCTTCCATTAATAACTTCAATGCGCCGGATGAAAATGCGGTATCAGGTGTTCGTGTTGCGGCTCTTTACGGTAAAGTGAATGAAGTTAAAGGCTTAGATCTCGCCGTTGTTGGATTATCTGAAACTGACTCTACGACGGGTGTAAATTTAGGTCTTTTAGGGGCATCGAAAGTCAATCAAGAGATGACCGGTGCTTCACTCGGTTTGTTAAACTGGAATACAGGGCAAACCGTGGGTGCTAACGTGGGTGTAGTGAATCTGACCAACAATGTACAAGGTGCTAACGTCAGTCTAGTGAACTACTCTGAAGGTAATACCATGGTTGATGTTGGTGCAGCAAACTTCTCTGATACATCGAAAGTGCAAGTGGGTTTGTTCAACAAAACCACAAAAATTGAAGGTGTTCAGGTTGGTCTAATTAACTGTGCGGATAACGGTTTCTTTAAGTGTTTTCCTATCATCAACTTTGCTAAATAGCCGATGAATTGAAATCGAAAGAGCAGCATCAAGCTGCTCTTTTTTTTCACCTTATGTACGACGACGAAAGCGTTGATGAACACCACGGCGCAAACTTTGAAAGCTATTTTCTACCTTATCCACGCCATACAACACACACAATGCCAATACCGTGATAATGATGGATTGCTGTAAGTAACCAAGACCGATCATCAATCCCAGTGATGCCAGTACCCAAATAACAGCGGCTGAGGTGACGCCATGGATTTTCCCATCTTGAGTCATCATCACGCCTGCGCCTAAAAAACCAACCCCAGTAATAATTTGTCCAAGCACGCGAGCTTGATCTAAGGTGTTAGGGGACAGTGATACGGCCATCGCTAGAAAGAGGTAAGTCCCTGAGATGATTAATATTGATGTGCGAATGCCCACCGGTTTGCCACGGGTTTGGCGTTCAACGCCAATCAGTAACCCATTGATAGCACAGCACAATAATGCAGACCAACTGAATGGACTAAGATCAAGAAATTGTCCGAGAGATTGCATGATGGTTTTCCCAAAAGTATGAAGGTAAGAGTTCGTTGATTGACACCGAACCGCTCTTTTGAAGTTCTGTAATTATTCAAGATGCAGATCGAGTGGCGTTTTACTGGCTCTGCCACCGATTTCTCGAGTTAGCTTAGCAACAAGATAGCCCGAGACTCGCTCAATGACACCTGCCATTATTTCTTTTGCTTTTTGATCACTAACAAAAAAGTGCGCTGCGCCTTGCACTTTATCCAGCACATGCAAGTAGTAAGGCAAAATTCCTGCATCAAATAACGTTTCGCTGAGCGCGACTTGCGCGTCAACGCTATCATTAACACCTTTTAACAATACACCTTGGTTGAGTAAGGTAACATTGATGGCGCGCAGACGACTCATCTGCTGTTTGAATTCTAGATTGATTTCATTGGCATGGTTAATGTGCGTCACCAAAATGACTTGTAAGCGAGTTTCACCCAGCAGATCACACAATGCATCGGTGATTCGAGCGGGGATCACCACGGGCAAGCGCGAGTGAATACGCAATCGTTTAATATGAGGCACGCTGCTGATTGCATCGATGAGCCAACGCAGTTCTTCATCTTTCGCCATTAACGGATCACCGCCCGATAAAATGACCTCATTGAGCTCGGGATGCGCGGCAATATAGTCGACGCTTTGCTGCCACACCTGCTTTGAGCCTTTATTCTCTTGGTAGGGGAAATGACGACGAAAGCAGTAACGGCAGTTAATTGCACAACCACCTTTGACTATCATTAGCACTCGGTTGCGGTATTTATGCAGCAATCCCGGAATGGCATTGTTTTGCTCATCAAGCGGATCATTTGAGTACCCATCATGCCATTCAAACTCTTCATTGAGTGGTAAAACTTGACGCAACAGGGGATCGTAAGGGTTTCCTTTTTCCATGCGATCAACAAAACTTTGTGGCACTCGTAGTGCGAAGAGTTTGCGTGCGGCAAACCCGTTTTGCCAAAGGGCAGGATCAATCTCTAACTGCTGGAGAAGCTCGGCAGGGTTTGAGATCGCATTCGTTAATTGTTGAAGCCAGTTTTGCTCAACAGAATCAAGTTTTCGGGTTATTATATGCGGCATTGAATTTAACTCGAAGAATGGTAAGAGGAAAAAATGGCTACTGTTAGCACGAATGAATTTAAAGGCGGTCTCAAAATTATGCTTGATAATGAGCCTTGTGTCATTCTCGAAAATGAATATGTGAAACCAGGTAAAGGCCAAGCCTTCAACCGTGTCAAAATCCGTAAACTTCTTTCTGGCAAAGTGTTGGAAAAAACATTTAAGTCAGGTGATTCAGTAGAAACGGCTGACGTAATGGATATCGATCTTGATTATCTCTATAACGACGGCGAATTCTACCACTTTATGAATAATGAAACATTCGAGCAAATTGCGGCGGATAATAAAGCGGTGGGTGAAAGCGCAAAATGGCTAGTGGAAAACAACACTTGCATGTTGACGCTTTGGAACGGTAACCCAATTGCGGTAACGCCACCAAACTTTGTTGAACTGGAAGTGGCTGAAACTGATCCGGGCTTGAAAGGTGATACGCAAGGTACGGGTGGTAAACCCGCTACGTTGGTCACTGGTGCTGTGGTACGTGTGCCACTGTTCATCTCTATCGGTGAAGTGATCAAAGTGGATACCCGCTCTGGCGAATACGTAGGTCGAGTCAAATAATCACCTAAAAGTAAGTAAGAAGGTCGCTCGGTAAGCGGCCTTTTTTATTGCTCCAAAGCTGAGTGAGTGCCGTAATAAAAAAGAGCTGCCGAGGCAGCTCTTTGATGTCATCACTTTTCTATCTTTAAATCATAAAGATAAAAACGACTGCGAGCGCGGAAATCAGCCCAGCAAACGCATAACAAGCGATTTTACCCACTAAACCGGTGTGGAATTTTAGGTCATGCATACCGTGATGGACACGGTGCATGGCATGCCACATCGGTAAGGCTAATGTGCCAATGATAAACAGTGCGCCGATGATGCTAGTCGCAAAACTCGAAACGCGTTCATAACTCATTGCTTCAGCATCGATAATGCCTAATGGTGCTAAAATACCCAACACGAGAATGGTGATCGGGGTAATCATCGCAAACCATGTTCCACCAGCACCAAACAGCCCCCACCAGATAGGTTCATCAGAACGTTTTGGCGTGCGATTTACCTTATAATTGTTGTTCATGACTATAAGCTCCTACACCACGATGAGAACAATCAGTGAGATAAACGCAACCGCTGCCCACTGAGTTAAGACGATGATTTTCTTGTCGATTAGCTTACCTTTCAAGCGGATTGGCATCACTTGCGGCATCATGCTAAAGAAGGTTTGTGCATGCAGCAAACTCCCCGCCAACGCGACAATATTGATTGCGACCACAATTGGGTTTGCCATAAAGCTTAGCCAGCCTTCCCATGCTTCAGGGCCTTTAACCAAGCAGCCCAAGCCAAAGGTAAGGAATAAGGTAAAGAATATCAGTGGCAGTACCGTGGCTTCACGCAACATGTAGAAGCGGTAGAATGGGTGATCTTTCCACCAAGTACGTGTCATTTCACGAACGTAAGGTTTACGGTTACTCATTCTTATCCCTCCACTTTCTTTGGTGAACCATCAGGTTTCAGCATGGCAATCACGAAGTCCATTGAAGACTCAACTTTGCCTTGGTTTACTGCTGCTGCTGGATCAACGTGTTTTGGACACACTTCAGAGCAGTAACCAACAAAGGTACAACCCCAAGCACCGTTATCACCATTGATAAGCTTCATACGCTCGGCTTTACCATGGTCACGGCTATCTAAGTTGTAGCGGTGAGCAAGGGTTAATGCTGCGGGGCCAATAAACTCAGGGTTCAAACCGAACTGAGGGCAGGCCGCGTAGCAAAGACCGCAGTTAATACAACCAGCAAATTGTTTGTATTTGGCCATTTGCTCTGGCGTTTGTAAGTTGGTGCCATCTTCAGGTTTACGATCGTTGCCAATGATGTAGGGTTTAATGGCTTCAAGACGCTCGATAAACGAAGTCATATCCACGATCAAATCTTTTTCAATTGGGAAGTTGGCTAAAGGTTCAATTTTCACGCCATTAGGGTAATCGCGCAGGAAGCTTTTACAAGCCAATTTAGGTACGCCATTGACCATCACACCACATGAACCGCAGATCGCCATACGGCAAGACCAGCGATAAGAGAGATCCTTATCGAGGTTATCTTTGATGTAGCCAATCGCGTCGAGCACTGACATGGTGTCATCAAAAGGAACTTCAAATGCTTGCAGGTGTGGCTTAGCATCTTTTTCTGGGTCGTAGCGCAAAATGTCTACTTTTTGAATGCGATTTGCTGACATTATTTTTGCTCCTCTGCGCTTTTCTCTTCTGCCGCTTTTTCCGCAGCGGCAGCCTGTTCTGCCGCTTCACCATAGAGACGAGCTTTCGGCTGAGATTTCGTGATCTTAACCGCGCTGTAGTCGATACTTGGAGCGGCATCAGGTTGATAGAAAGCTAAAGAGTGCTTGAGGTAGTTCACATCATCACGCTCAGTACAACCTTCGTCTAAACGCTGATGCGCACCGCGAGATTCTTTACGCAAGATAGCTGAGTGAACCATAGCTTCAGCCACTTCAAGGCCATAACCGACTTCGATAGCGTACAGAAGGTCGGTGTTGAACACTTTGCCTTTATCTTTAATGTTAATGTTTTTGTAGCGTGCTTTTAGCTCGGTGATTTTATCAATCGTCGCTTGCATTAAATCTTCTTGGCGGTAGATACCACAACCCGCTTCCATGGTGTGCCCCATCTCAGTGCGAATGGTGGCCCAGTTTTCATCACCTTCTTGGTTCATTAACGCTGCAATACGCTCTTCTACGGCTTTGACTTGTTTGGCGATAGATTCATCGTTCCAACCTTTGAATTCCGCTGCGCGTTTCACTGCACTTTCACCCGCAACGCGGCCAAAAACCACAAATTCAGCTAACGAGTTAGAACCCAAACGGTTTGCACCATGCAAGCCAACCGAGGCACATTCGCCGACAGCAAACAGACCTTTGATGCGCGTTTCACACTGACCGTCCGTTTCGATACCACCCATGGTGTAGTGTACGGTTGGGCGAATTGGGATCGGCTCTTTTGCTGGATCAACGTTGACGTAAGCTTTCGCCAATTCGCAGATAAACGGCAAACGCTCTTGTAAGTACTCTTCACCGAGGTGGCGAAGATCAAGCAGCACAACATCACCAAGCGGATGTTTGATGGTGTTGCCTTTCTGTTGTTCATGCCAGAAAGCTTGAGAAACTTTGTCGCGAGGACCGAGTTCCATGTATTTGTTTTTAGGCTGACCCACTGGAGTTTCTGGGCCCATACCGTAATCTTGCAGATAACGATAGCCATTTTTATTGACGATGATACCACCTTCACCGCGGCAGCCTTCCGTCATCAAAATACCCGTGCCAGGTAGGCCAGTTGGGTGGTATTGCACGAACTCCATATCGCGTAGAGGGACGCCATGACGATAAGCCATCGCCATACCATCGCCAGTTACAATGCCGCCGTTGGTGTTGCAGTGGTACACACGGCCCGCGCCACCAGTGGCTAATACCACAGATTTTGCTTTGATGGTTACTAGCTCACCTTCGGACATATGAATCGCGATAAGCCCTTGAACTTCGCCATCTTCAACAAGTAGATCCACCACGAAATACTCATCAAATCGATTGATTTGTGGGTACTTCATTGAAGTTTGGAAGAGGGTGTGAAGCATGTGGAAGCCTGTTTTGTCAGCCGCAAACCAAGTACGTTCGACTTTCATGCCACCAAAACGGCGTACGTTGACTTCGCCATTTTCTTTACGGCTCCATGGGCAACCCCACTGTTCCATTTGCACCATCTCGCGGGTCGAGTTGGCCACAAAATATTCAACAACATCCTGTTCACATAGCCAATCCCCACCACCAACGGTATCGTTGAAGTGGTTGTCAAGGCTATCTTCTTCCTTGATAACTGCTGCTGAGCCTCCTTCCGCTGCAACCGTATGAGATCGCATAGGATAAACTTTAGAAATCAGAGCAACTTCTAAATCAGGGTTTGCTTCAGCGGCTGCAATTGCAGTGCGAAGACCAGCGCCGCCTGCGCCGATGACTGCGATATCTGTGGTGATAATTTGCACAGTTATCCTCCGGTGTGTGATGCGGAAAATCCGCTTGTTATAGTTAAAGGTTCGTAAGCCTTAAGTGGTACGGGTAGTGTAGAAGAGCTGTGTAAGGAAAAAATTGATTCTGTTAGGTTTTTGCTTCGGAAGTGCAAGCGCGAGCATACTTATTTTTCTTTGTGTGATAATAATCACGTTAGAATTTGGAATTGCGCTTTAAGTCAGTAAAATTCATATCATCCAAACTTATGTGTGCCAGAACATGAATAGAAAAAACTGGATGCCAACCGCATCAATATCACAACTCAAACAGCGTGCTCAGTTACTCAAGCAGATCCGCCATTTCTTTGAACTACGAGATGTATTGGAAGTCGATACACCAGCCATGAGTCATGCCACGGTAACCGACATTCATTTGCAAACCTTCCAAACCCAATTTGTTGGTCCAGGATATGCTGATGGCCGTCAACTCTATTTAATGACCAGCCCAGAGTTTCATATGAAACGACTTTTGGCGGCGGGGAGTGGTTCGATTTATCAGATCAATAAAGCGTTTCGCAACGAGGAAAATGGCCGCTATCACAACCCAGAATTTACGATGTTAGAGTGGTATCGGGTTGGTTTTACTCACCATGATTTAATGGATGAGATGGATCAATTGCTGCAACTTATTTTGCAGTGTGGAGCGGCGCAGAAGATGAGCTACCAACAAGCATTTTTGCAGGTACTTGGGGTTTGTCCGTTAGAAGGCTCAATGGACGAGTTAAAAGCGGCTGCGAGCCGATTAGGTCTAAGTGACATTGCTGAGCCAGAAGAGGATAGAGATACCTTACTGCAACTGCTATTTAGTGTCGGTGTTGAGGTGGAAATTGGTCAACAGGTACCCGTTTTTGTTTACGATTTTCCTGCATCACAAGCGGCACTAGCTAAGATTAACCCGCAAGATCATCGTGTTGCGGATCGCTTTGAGGTCTATTTCAAAGGGATTGAACTTGCGAATGGTTTTCATGAGCTGGACAACCCACAAGAGCAACTGGCTCGTTTTGAAGCGGATAACCAAAAGCGTAAAACGATGGGGCTGGTCGAACAGCCGATTGACTACCACTTGATAGCAGCGTTAGAGGCTGGCTTACCTGAATGTTCAGGAGTAGCGCTTGGTATTGATCGCTTGATTATGCTGGCGTTAGGCCAAGATCATATTGATAACGTGACGGCTTTTCCTTTTCCGATAGCTTAAGCTTTTAAGCTGATGTGGATTGCGCGCTTGTAGTGCGATGAGCGCGCTGAAAAACGGCAACAGTTTCTTATTATGCAATGTAAGCCCTCGCGTCTGGCTGACAACCTCGTTATACTCCTTGTCTGATTTTAAGCCCACATTGCAAGAGCACAGAATATGCAAGAGTACATCGAATTTTTCCAACACAATATGATTCTATCTTTGGCATGGGTAGGTATTCTCGTCGCCTTAATCATGAGCATCGTGAAATCAACCACGGCAGCCTATAAAGAGATCACCGCTTCACAAACGACGCTTTTAATGAATCGAGAAAACGGTGTTGTTGTCGATATCCGCACGAAAGATGAATTTAAAAAAGGCCATATTACCGATGCGGTTCACATTTTACCGTCAGATATTAAATCCGGTAACTTGGCTAGCCTTGAAAAGCACAAGTCTGACCCAATCATTGTGGTATGTAAAACGGGTCAAACCGCGCAAGAGAGTGCCAACCTGCTTGCTAAAGCTGGGTTTGAGAATGTGAATTTACTGAAAAATGGTCTTGTAGCTTGGAATGAAGCGAACTTGCCATTGGTTCGTGGCAATAAATAATTCACTGATCGCGGTTATCTTGAACTGAGTGTGCTGGCTGAAAAGCCAGCATTTGATGCTAAGAGTTGTGATGTTTTCCACGTAATCGTGAGCTCATCTAGTCATTCGAAATCAGCTCGGTTAGTCTAAAAGCAACACTGAATTTGTAAGTATTTAAGGATTTAATCATGGCTGAAGCCGCACAACAAACAGCACAACAAAATTTCGCAATTCAACGTATCTTTCTAAAAGATGTCTCTTTTGAAGCGCCAAACTCACCTGTTATGTTCCAAAAAGAGTGGAATCCAGATGTGAAGTTGGATCTTGACACTCAAAGTCGTGATCTGGGTGAGGGTGTGTATGAAGTCGTATTACGCCTAACGGTGACAGTGAAAAACGCGGAAGAAATCGCGTTCTTATGCGAAGTGCAACAAGGTGGTATTTTTACTGCTGAAAAAATGGAAGCGGGTCAACTTGCTCATTGTTTAGGTGCATTCTGCCCGAACATTCTGTTCCCATATGCACGTGAAACAATTTCTAGCTTAGTTGTTAAAGGGACATTCCCACAACTTAACCTTGCACCAGTGAACTTTGATGCATTGTTTATGAACTACCTACAACAACAAGCGACTCAAGGCGAGCAAGCAGAAGCTTAATCGTTAATGACGTGAGATCATTAACGTTGGCGTTCCACGTCAGACTTTGATGATAAAAAATGCACAAAGCATCCCAGATAATGATGGTGCGTTGTGCATTTTTTGTTTATTTCGAATGCCAATACCTCCGTTCCTTGCTACTCCGTATTGAAAGCTGTATCGGAAGGAATTTAGGTATAACATGACAACACGAATAGCAATGGACGAAACAATGACAGATCCTAACAGTATTTACGGTAAAGCGATCACCATGACAGTAGTTGGTGCGGGTTCTTACGGCACATCTCTGGCGATTTCTTTAGCACGTAACGGTGCTAATGTTGTCCTTTGGGGACACGATGCTAAGCATATGGCTCGTCTTGACGCTGATCGTGCTAACCAAGAATTTTTACCCGGTATTGATTTTCCCGATTCGCTGATTGTGGAAACCGATTTGAAAAAAGCGGTACAAGCGAGCCGCGATTTGTTGGTTGTAGTTCCGAGCCACGTATTTGGCCTTGTTATGAAGAGTTTAAAGCCTCACTTGCGTGATGATTCCCGTATTTGTTGGGCAACCAAAGGGCTTGAACCTGAAACGGGCCGGTTACTGATGGATGTGGCCTATGACACCATTGGCGAGCGCTATTCATTGGCGGTGTTATCTGGGCCGACTTTTGCTAAAGAGCTGGCGATGGGAATGCCTACCGCAATTTCTGTTGCCTCGCCTGACGCGCAGTTTGTCGAAGATCTGCAAGGCAAAATTCACTGCAGCAAAACTTTCCGCGTTTACGCCAATAGTGATTTTATTGGCATGCAGCTAGGTGGTGCGGTGAAAAACGTGATTGCGATTGGCGCTGGCATGTCCGATGGGATTGGCTTTGGTGCGAATGCGCGTACTGCATTGATTACGCGCGGTCTGGCCGAAATGTGCCGTTTGGGTGCAGCGTTAGGTGCTCAGCCTGAAACCTTTATGGGGATGGCTGGATTGGGTGACTTAGTGCTCACTTGCACCGATAACCAATCACGTAACCGTCGCTTTGGTTTGGCGTTGGGACAAGGGAAAGACGTGGATACGGCGCAGCAAGAAATTGGCCAAGTGGTTGAAGGTTATCGCAACACCAAAGAGGTGTGGTTATTAGCGGCGCGCATGGAGGTTGAAATGCCAATAGTTGATCAAATCTATCAAGTGCTGTATCAAGGAAAAGATGCGCGTGTTGCAGCACAAGATTTGCTGGCTCGTGATAAAAAAGCAGAACGCTAATTCATTGCTCATGATTAGGCACAAAGCCTATTAGCAATCTACATTGACGCTCTAGAGATTGGATGAGGAAGGGTGATCAACCAACGATGAAACATTGCGAAAAACTCAAAGTGTGGCAAGCCATAGTCAAAGAGGCGCGCGAGCAGTCAGAACAAGAACCGATGCTGGCCAGTTTTTATCATGCCACTATTATTAAGCATGATAGTTTAAGCTCGGCCTTGAGCTACATTCTTGCCAATAAGCTGAATACGGCCTCAATGCCAGCGATGGCGGTGCGTGAAGTGGTCGAAGAGGCATTTGCCGCAGACCCCAGCATTATGGAAGCGGCGGCGTGTGACATCTGCGCGACTGTCAATCGCGACCCCGCGGTATCTATGTTTTCAATGCCTCTACTTTATCTCAAGGGCTACCATGCCTTACAAGGCTATCGCGTCGCGAACTGGTTATGGAAGCAAGGTCGAGTGGCGTTGGCTACCTATTTTCAAAACCAAATTTCGGTAGCTTGCCAAGTGGACATCCATCCTGCTGCACGTATTGGTCGCGGCATCATGCTTGACCATGCCACAGGTATTGTGATCGGTGAAACTGCAGTGGTGGAGAATGACGTCTCGATTTTGCAAGATGTAACGCTAGGTGGAACGGGTAAAGAGTGCGGCGATCGCCACCCGAAAATTCGTGAAGGTGTGATGATTGGCGCGGGTGCCAAAATTCTCGGTAATATTGAAGTGGGCGAAGGGGCGAAAATTGGTTCTTGTTCGGTGGTATTGCAAGCGGTGCCTCCGCACACTACCGTCGCTGGAGTGCCAGCCAAAATTGTCGGTCGTCCGCAAACCGATAAGCCTTCGTTAGATATGGACCAACAATTTAATGGTCGCTCTCAAAGTTTTATTGCCGGTGATGGTATTTGATTTGGTCGCGGAAAACAAAAAGGGTGATGCTCACAGAGCATCACCCTTTTTTATGGTTGGCATTAAGCCATTGCATCGAGTTCAGCAAGCACTTCTTCAGCCCAATCAACCCACGCTTGGCGAACCAGTAGGTTGCGGCGTAGTGTTAGACGCTCAAGGCGCTGTAGCTTATCGAGAGTAGCTGGTGTTGCATAGTACGCAGACTCAATCTCTTTGTAGTGAGCAACCAGTTTTTTCGATTCTTCAACCAATTCACCCAGTTGAATTCGGTAAGGTGTTGCTGGTTGTACCGCGCAAGCGATCAATTTAGCGCTAAATTCATCACGTACGGTTGGATGAGCTGTAGGTTGGTCAAACCATTCACCTAAAGCGCTGCGACCTGCATCGGTGATGGAGTAAACTTTACGATCTGGCTTGCCATCTTGCGGTTCTAATACACAAGTGACTAGGCCTTGTTGACCCATTTTATTCAGTTCGCGGTAAACTTGTTGGTGGCTGGCTTTCCAAAAATAGCCAATGCTCGAAGAGAACTCTTTTGTGATGTCGTACCCTGTGGCATCGCGAGTGCTCAAAACAGTGAGGATAACGTGTGGTAATGACATGTCTTTAATCCAAATGGTTAATAAACTCAAAAACAACTTGCTCAAACTCGTGTTGTGCTTCTGATGGCATCAATCATGAATGAGTTTAAGCAACACCCACCGTTCTATTGACGGAGTGGGTTGTGTCACCTTAAAAAGCCGTTTATCACCTAGGATTATATGCGTGACGCATATCGACCTGCGATTTGTTATGTTTGTATGCTACCGCAGAGGAGCAGTAGTATATCTAAATAATAAGCATAAAGTAGAATACTTTGTTAGTTTAGCTTAAAAAACTGATAATATGCTCAATAATTTTTGTGATTTAAAATAAAAAGCCGCACAGAGGCGGCCTTTTAGCTAGTTTGTGAAACAAAATGCTGTTACTTAGCCTGTGTTACGCATTCCTGCTGCAATACCCGCGATAGTCACCATTAAGGCTTCTTCTAACTCTGCTGGTGCGGTTTCGGTTTGGCGAGTGCGGTACAACAGCTCTGCTTGCAGCATATTTAATGGCTCAACATAGATATTGCGCAAACGGATTGACTCTTGACCCCAAGGATCGCTTTGCATCAAGTTCTCATTGTTTTCTACATTTAACACCGCTTTGATGTCTTTCTGTAATTGAGAACGCAAACGCTCACCGAGCGGGCGTAACGATTCATCGACTAGGCGTTCATCGTAATAGCGTGAGATTTCAATGTTGCACTTGGAGTAAACCATCTCTAGCATGCCTAAACGCGTTGAGAAAAATGGCCATTCACGGCACATCTCTTCCAGCAGTGCTTGGTGTCCTTTATCGATAGAAAACTGAATTGCTTCTCCCGCACCTAGCCAGGCTGGTAGCACGAGGCGGTTTTGGCTCCAAGAGAAGATCCACGGGATTGCACGTAAGCTTTCGACCCCACCATTAGGGTTGCGTTTAGCCGGACGTGAACCGAGCGGTAATTTACCCAGCTCTAGCTCTGGCGTTGCTTGGCGGAAGTACGGGACAAAGTCCGGCTCGCCGCGAACAATATGGCGATACGCTTCGCAAGAGACTTCAGACAATACCTCCATTAAGTCGCGCCAATCTTGTTTTGGCTCTGGTGGTGGCAGCAGGTTCGCTTCTAAAATGGCGCTGGCGTACATCGTAAAACTATTGACCGCTACTTCTGGTAGACCAAGTTTAAAGCGGATCATTTCGCCTTGCTCCGTCACACGCAAGCCACCTTTTAAGCTTTTGGGTGGTTGTGAAAGCAGTGCCGCATGTGCTGGAGCGCCCCCGCGACCAATGGTGCCGCCACGTCCATGGAATAGTGTCAGTTCAATTCCGGCCTCTTCACTGACATTAACCAAAGCTTCCATTGCGCTGTATTGCGCCCAACCGGCGGACATTACACCTGCATCTTTAGCCGAATCAGAGTAACCAATCATCACCATCTGGTGGTTTTGAATAAAGCCACGATAGAGATCAATGCCCATTAGCTGGCGGATCACCGTTTCTGCGTTGTTTAAATCATCCAAAGTTTCGAACAGTGGACAAACGTCCATGCGATAAGGGCAGCCACACTCTTGCAACAATAGATGTACGGCAAGTACATCTGATGCGGTACGAGCCATCGAAATCACATAAGCACCAAAGGCTTCGCGAGGCTGAGAAGCAACGATTTTACAGGTGTCGATCACCTCTTGTACCGCTTCTGAAGGCTGCCAGTCACGAGGTAACAAAGGACGTTTTGAGCTCAACTCATTGGTGAGAAACGCAATTTTGTCTTGCTCGCTCCACTGGTCATAATCACCAATGCCTAAATAACGGGTGAGCTCGGAGATCACATCAGAGTGACGAGTGCTCTCTTGGCGAATGTCCAAACGTACAAGATGCACACCAAACGCTTTAATCCGGCGCAGAGTATCAAGCAGCGAGCCATCGGCAATGACG
This sequence comes from Vibrio sp. 1151_11, assembly GCF_029478525.1. Taxonomy (NCBI): domain Bacteria; kingdom Pseudomonadati; phylum Pseudomonadota; class Gammaproteobacteria; order Vibrionales; family Vibrionaceae; genus Vibrio; species Vibrio sp. 1151_11. The sequence goes on from NZ_SHMN01000005.1 coordinate 43,248, forward strand.
CCCATGCCGCATTGATGTAAAGATTGGTAGCAGGCATAAAGCGGTTCCCACAACTGTGCGATATTTTGCAGTGGTGCTTTGCGTGCCAGTTGTTGGCCATTGATCTTGGCATCTAACACTTCCAGTGTTTCGCTGAGTAGTTCACGCAGGCGTTTGAGAATGGCGCGATAAGGTTCGTGTTCATCTATGCCAGCCAAATCGCGTAGCGCGTCACTGCATTTGGTCATCGACAATTCGCTGACCAGCTCATTGATATCACCTAGGTAGAGATCGGCCGCTTTCCATCGAGAAAGCAGCATTACTTCACGGGTGATTTTATGAGTCACAAAGGGGTTACCATCACGGTCGCCGCCCATCCACGAAGAAAAATGCACAGGGCGTGCATCAATTGGTAGCCCTTCACCTAAGTAGTTGGTGAGGTGCTCATCAAATTCACGAAGAAAATCAGGCACGGCTTGCCATAGAGAATTTTCCACCACCGCAAAGCCCCATTTTGCTTCATCCAGTGGCGTAGGGCGCTGCTTACGAATCACATCTGAATGCCAGCTTTGCGCGATCAACTGTTCTAAACGGCGTTCGGTTTTTTGGCGCTCTTTAAATGAAAGGTCACTGAGTTCAAGCTTGGAGAGACACTCGTTAATTTTCACCAGCTTGTTGATCATCGTGCGGCGTGTAATTTCGGTTGGGTGAGCCGTTAGCACTAACTCGATATTGAGATCGCGTACCGCTTGAGCAGCATCCAATTTACTGATTTTATTTTGATTCAGTTTAGTAAACAGTAAATTAATCGCATCAGGCTCACACACATGTTCTTCACAGTGACGTGAAATGGTGTGGTACTGCTCGGCCATGTTGGTTAAGTTAAGAAATTGGTTGAATGCCCGCGCTACCGGGGTGAGCTGTTCGTTGGGAAGGTTTTTGATCTCTTCAACCAAGCTGTCTCGGTCGGCTTGATTGCCATTACGGGCTGATTTTGAAAGTTTTCGGATGGTTTCCACTTTCTCTAAGATAACGTCACCATGGGCGTCCTGAATGGTGTTGCCCAGCAAACGGCCAAGCATGCTCACGTTACTTTTGAGCGCAGCGTATTTTTCGTTCATTGTCATCCTGCCTTGTAAAAAAATTACATCCATTGTTCCTTGCTAAGTACACAATCTAGCGAAAAGATCCCTGTAGAGTCAAATAAAGCCGACTATTTTTACGATTATTGCTGAATGTTATTGAACGTGATCATTTGGTGAATAATTGGCGTAAATTACTGAAATTTTATTACAAAAATGCCCGACCGTAGAAAAGCTGTCAGGCATTTATCGCTTGAGTAAGCTTGGTAGGCTAGAAGCAGTATTTATACATTGCTTTGGACAAAATCGAGATGGTTGGATCAATAAATTCAAACGCTAGGAATTCATCCGGTTGATGCGCTTGATCGATCGAACCTGGGCCGAGTACCAGTGTTGGGCATAATTGTTGTAAGAACGGTGCTTCAGTACAGTAATTCACGGTTTGTGAAGCGGTATTGCAAATCTCTTCAATGTTGCCAATAAAGGGGTGATCATGCTGACATTCATAACCCGGAATCGCATCATGCAGCGCGGTAATCTCAATGCGACCGGGCCATTTTGCACTGACTTCATTCAGTGCATTGCGCAGCAAGTTATCGAGCCCATCTAGACTCATGCCGGGCAGCGGGCGCACATCGTAATGCAATTCGCAGCAGCCACAAATGCGGTTTGGACTATCGCCACCGTGGATATGGCCGAGGTTCAAAGTGGGGTGAGGAATGGCAAAGCCTGGGTGATGGTACTCTTTGATCAATTTGTCGCGCAGTTGCATTAACGCGAACAGCACTTCATGCATGATTTCGATGGCATTTACGCCCAGAGCAGGATCAGACGAGTGGCCCGATTTTCCTGTCACTCGAATAGCGTTGGCTACGTGGCCTTTATGGCCGCGGATGGGCACAAGGCTAGTCGGCTCACCAATAATGCAGTAATCCGGTTGAAATGGTGCATGTTCAGTGAAATGACGCGCGCCGAGCATAGTGGTTTCTTCATCACAGGTAGCCAACACATACAGCGGTTTACTCTGTTTACTCCAATCGACTTTTTTCACCGCTTCGTAGATAAAAGCAAAAAAGCCTTTCATGTCTGCCGTGCCTAAGCCATAGAAACGATCATTGGCTTGCGTTAACGCGTGTGGTTCAAAATTCCAACGTCCTTCGTCAAATGGAACGGTATCACTGTGCCCCGCGAGCAGTAGGCCACCTTCGCCGCACCCTTTCTTCGCCACTAAATTGTATTTTCCCGGCGCGACTTCAATGGTGTCGACTACAAACCCTAAGCTGGAAAACCAGCTTGCCAATTTATCAATCACACTCTGGTTACCTTCGTCCCAACGAGCATCTGTGGAGCTGATGGAAGAGGTCGAAATCAGACCTTGGTAAACCTCAAGAAAACTGGGTAATTGCATATTATCTTTGCTCCTAGTATTGACAGAGTAATTGTGAGAAGGTAAAACACATATTAAATCACTTTGTGTGAATAAAAAACCGAGTTAAGTGTCTTTTTTGAAATTTATAGTCATTTTTAGATTGTCTTTTTTACCTTGAAATTGGATGTCACGAGATGTTGAAAACCACAATTATCGGAGCTAGCGGTTATACCGGCGCTGAGTTGGCGTATATGGTGCAAAAACACCCACAACTCACGCTATCAGGTTTATACGTTTCCGCCAATAGCCTAGATGCTGGAAAACCAATGGCTGAGCTGCATGGCAAACTCTCCGGTATTGTCGACATGCAGGTACAACCATTAGTGGATCCGGTGAGCGTTGCAAGCCAATGTGATGTGGTGTTTTTAGCTACGGCTCATGAGGTGAGCCATGATCTCGCGCCTATTTTTCTTGCGCAAAATTGTCAAGTTTTCGACCTTTCTGGTGCTTTTCGCGTCAAAGGTGATGATTTTTACCAAAATTACTATGGTTTTAAACATCAACACCCTAAATGGTTAGAAAACGCGGTTTATGGACTGGCGGAATGGAATTATGAGGCAATTAAGCAGAGCCAATTGATCGCCGTTGCAGGTTGCTATCCAACCGCATCGCAACTGGCGATAAAGCCTTTGGTTGAAGCGGGTTTGTTAGATACAACTCAATGGCCGGTGATTAATGCCACCAGCGGTGTCACAGGTGCGGGCAGAAAAGCGACATTAACCAATAGTTTTTGTGAAGTGAGCTTACAGCCATACGGCGTGTTTACTCATCGCCACCAACCTGAAATCGTCGCCCATTTAGGATGTGATGTGATTTTTACGCCTCACTTAGGGAATTTCAAACGCGGTATTTTGGCCACCGTGACGATGAAGCTTGCATCAGGTATTTCAGAGCAACAAGTCAGCCATGCTTTTGAGAAGGCGTACGCTAACAAACCAGCGGTTCGGCTCAAATCAACCTTGCCGAGCATCAAAGATGTTGAATTTACGCCATTTTGCGACCTCGGTTGGCGAGTGCAAGGTGAGCATATTATCGTCGTGTCCGCGATCGATAATTTATTAAAGGGGGCATCGAGCCAAGCGATGCAGTGTTTAAATATTCATTACGGTTTTTCTGAGCTAACGGCTTTGGTGTAACGCACCAAGCGTAAGGGTTAAATATGACAGATACAAAGCAAAATCCATTAGTGATTAAGTTAGGCGGCGCTGCGCTGTCTTGTTCTGAAACGCTAAGCAAACTGTTTGGCGCAATCGCACTGTATCAAGCCCAAGCTCAGCGACGAATTGTCATCGTGCACGGGGGCGGTTATCTCGTCGATGACCTGATGGCGAAATTACAACTAAAAACCGTGAAGAAAGAAGGTTTGCGTGTCACGCCTTATGACCAAATTCCGCTGATTGCAGGCGCGCTGGCTGGGACAGCCAACAAAATGCTGCAAGGGCAAGCGATTAAAGATGGCTTAAATGCGGTTGGTTTATCGCTCGCTGATGGCGGGTTATGCAAAGTCGAAGAGTTGGATCCAGAACTCGGCGCAGTGGGCAAGGCTTCTCCTGGTGATTCACAAATCGTGCAAGCGATTTTAGCCGCTGGTGGTTTGCCTATTATCAGCTCGATTGGCCTGACCGCTGATGGTCAAATGATGAATGTCAACGCCGATCAAGCAGCCGTTGCAGTGGCTGGCGCATTGGATGCAGAGCTCGTTCTGCTTTCCGATGTGAGCGGTGTGCTGGATGGCAAAGGCCATTTGTTGTCGAGCCTCAATGAGCAGCAGGCCAATGCGCTCATTAAAGGCAAAGTGATCACGGATGGCATGATTGTCAAAGTGAAAGCGGCGCTGGAAGCGGCAAATGATTTAGGTCGCCCGATTGAAGTGGCGACATGGCGTTACCCAGATAAGCTCAGCAAATTGTTTGCGGGCGAAAGTATCGGGACCCAATTTTTACCTCAATAAACGCATTTAATCAGTTGTTGATAACAGCTGTAAGTAATTAATCACCCAGAGCACTGACCGCCAAGCGCAGCGCCGGGAAATGGAGAAAGTAAGATGAGCAAGGTTCAAGTCAATAAAGTCGTTGTCGCATACTCTGGCGGTCTAGATACTTCGGTAATCATTCCGTGGTTAAAAGAAAACTACGATTGTGAAGTGGTTGCCTTTGTTGCCGATGTCGGCCAAGGTGAAGAAGAATTGGTCGGCATTGAAGAGAAAGCGAAAGCGTCTGGCGCGTCAGAGTGTTATGTGGTCGATCTTAAAGAAGAGATGGTCGCTGAATACATCTACCCAACACTAAAAACAGGTGCTTATTACGAAGGTAAATACCTGCTTGGGACGTCAATGGCTCGCCCAATCATTGCCAAAGCGCAAGTTGAAGTAGCGCGTAAAGTGGGTGCCGATGCGCTGTGTCACGGCTGTACGGGGAAAGGTAATGACCAAGTGCGTTTTGAAGGTGCGTTTGCAGCCCTAGCGCCTGATTTACATGTGATTGCCCCTTGGCGTGAGTGGGACATCGTGAGTCGTGAAGAGTGTCTTGATTTCCTTGCTGAGCGTAACATTCCTTGCGCCGCTTCATTGACGAAAATTTACTCGCGTGATGCGAACGCGTGGCACATTTCGACCGAAGGTGGCGTGCTTGAGAGTACTTGGAACGCCCCTAATGAGGATTGCTGGGTATGGACAGTAGATCCAGAACAAGCACCAAATGAACCAGAGTTTGTCACATTGCAGGTCGCGAAAGGCGAAGTTGTTGGCGTCGATGGTGAACTGATGACGCCTTACAACGCACTCGTTTACCTTAATGAGAAAGGCTCTAAACACGGCGTTGGTCGTATCGACATCGTCGAAAACCGTTTGGTTGGTATGAAGTCTCGTGGTTGTTATGAAACCCCAGGAGGCACCATCATGATGGAAGCGTTGCGTGCTGTTGAGCAGTTAGTGCTCGATAAAGCCTCATTCGAATTTCGTGAAGAACTGGGTGTCAAAGCGTCGCATCTTGTATACGATGGCCGTTGGTTCACTCCGCTGCGTAAATCCATCATGGCCGCAGCCGATGAGTTGGCACAGGATGTTAATGGTGAAGTGGTTGTGAAGCTTTACAAAGGGCAAGCGACAGTGACGCAAAAACGTTCTGAAAACAGCTTGTACTCGGAAGAGTTTGCGACCTTTGGTGAAGATGTTGTGTATGACCAAAGCCACGCAGGCGGCTTCATTCGTCTCTATTCGTTGGCAAGCCGGATCAGAGCGTTGAACGAAGCGAAGAAGAATAAAGCCTAGGTTAACACCCAAGGTAGAGACACAAAAATAACAATAAAAGATCGCTCTAGTAGCGATCTTTATTATAAAAATGATTGAGCAATTTGATGTGGTCACGCTCAGTCGCGACCTAAGAGCAGGAGATACGCAATGGCATTATGGGGCGGTAGATTTACCCAAGCAGCAGACACGAGGTTCAAAGAGTTCAACGATTCACTTCGCTTTGATTACCGATTGGCTGAACAAGACATTGTGGGCTCTATAGCATGGTCAAAGGCGTTGGTGTCAGTGAATGTTTTGGGCGAAGAGGAGCAGCAAAAACTAGAACTTGCGCTCAACGAACTCAAACTGGAAGTGATGGAAGATCCTGAGCAGATCTTACGCTCTGATGCAGAAGATATTCATTCTTGGGTTGAGCAGCAGTTGATCAGCAAAGTGGGTGATTTAGGCAAAAAGCTGCACACTGGGCGCTCTCGTAATGACCAAGTCGCGACCGATTTAAAATTGTGGTGCCGCCAGCAAGGTCAGCAATTACTGTTGGGGTTAGATCGCCTGCAAACGAAACTAGTGTCGGTTGCTCAGCAGCACCAAGCGACGGTTTTGCCCGGTTATACCCACCTGCAACGTGCGCAACCAGTGACCTTTGCGCATTGGTGTTTGGCCTATGTTGAAATGTTTGAGCGTGATTATTCTCGTTTAAATGATGCGATTAAGCGCCTTGATACTTGTCCGCTTGGCTCCGGCGCGCTGGCAGGTACGGCCTATCCGATTGATCGTGAACAGCTTGCTCATCATTTAGGGTTTCGCCGTGCCACGCGTAACTCGCTCGATTCAGTATCCGACCGAGATCACGTGATGGAATTGATGTCGGTGGCGTCGATCTCGATGCTGCATTTATCGCGCTTGGCGGAAGATATGATCTTCTACAACTCGGGTGAGTCTGGTTTTATCGAACTGGCTGACACCGTGACTTCGGGTTCATCCTTGATGCCGCAAAAGAAAAACCCTGATGCATTAGAGCTGATCCGTGGCAAAACTGGCCGTGTTTATGGCTCGCTTGCGGGCATGATGATGACGGTCAAAGCCTTACCATTGGCTTATAACAAAGATATGCAAGAAGACAAAGAAGGGCTGTTTGACGCGCTGGATACTTGGAACGACTGCATGGAAATGGCTGCGCTTTGCTTTGATGGCATCAAAATTAAAACCGAACGGACTTTAGAAGCGGCCAAACAAGGCTATGCCAATGCTACCGAATTAGCTGATTATTTAGTCGCCAAAGGGATCCCTTTCCGTGAAGCGCACCATATTGTGGGCGTAGCGGTGGTTGGCGCGATCGCGAAAGGGTGTGCGCTTGAAGAACTGACCCTTGCCGAGCTTAAAGAGTTTTCGTCGGTCATTGAAGATGATGTTTATGCGATCCTCACTATTGAATCTTGCTTAGAAAAACGCAGCGCTTTAGGTGGCGTTTCGCCAAAACAAGTGGCCTATGCGGTTGATCAAGCCAAAGCGCGTTTAGACAAACGTGACACCACGGCGGTGAAAGTTCGTCCTGCCCGTTTGACGGATATTGAAACGCTAGAAAGTATGGTCACTTATTGGGCGAATATGGGAGAAAATCTGCCTCGTTCACGCAATGAGTTGGTGCGCGATATTGGTTCATTTGCCGTGGCGGAACACCATGGTGAAGTGACGGGATGCGCCTCGTTATATGTCTATGACTCTGGGTTGGCTGAAATTCGTTCGCTTGGTGTAGAAGCAGGTTGGCAAGGTCAAGGACAAGGAAAAGCGATCGTCTCGTATTTGGTGAATAAAGCGCGGCAAATGGCGATTAAGAAAGTGTTTGTTCTGACTCGAACGCCAGAGTTTTTCATGAAGCATGATTTTATTCCAACCTCAAAAAGCTTACTGCCAGAGAAAGTGCTCAAAGATTGTGAACAATGCCCACGGCAGCACGCTTGTGATGAAGTGGCGCTTGAGATCAATTTGGTTGAGCAGATCATCAAGCGAGTCAACGTCGCTTAATGCGTTGATTACCAACGCGATCATTGCCGTTAATGAGGCCTTGGAAAAAGATCTCAAAAAGATCGAATGATCACGGAACAATTTAAGAAAAGCGTGGTCTATAACTGTACCACTGCTTTTTCTTAGAAGAATCTAAGAAGGCCCCAAACCTACTATTGGTTCTGGGGCTTTTTCTTTTGTGCTCTTTAGCTTTTTATTTGTCGCGCCCTTGCCGCTTACGCCAAGGGAGTACCACAAACTTCATCCACAGATGTAAAAACAGCAAACCGTTAAAGGCAAAGCCCGCTATTAGCAAGCTGATCGATTCAATGGTTTTAGGGTTCTCCCTGTATAACCACCACCACACAAGCCAGCACCCAACTGACAAAACAGTGAGCTGATCCATACAACGTTGGCAGCGGCCGATTTTTTTCCAAAACCACGAAGATTGGCAGTTATTGCAAGGCATAAGCGCGTTCATTAAAGAGAAAATAACGGCAGTATAACGTGCGTGAAGGTGTGAGTCTAAGGCGCGGCTGAAACTAAAGCGTATAAAAAACGGCCGCCCAAGGGCGACCGCATGAATGGATGTTGAAAATTAACAGCCCGGACCGCAGTCCATGCAATGCTTTATCATCTCAGGACCTAAATGCAGTTTAGCGTTTAGATCACGCAGCGCGGTGCGCACGCCTTCTTCAATTACGGGGTGATAAAAAGGCATATCCAACATCTGTGAAATCGTCATCTGATTTTGATGTGCCCACGCCAGTAAATGAGCCAAGTGCTCCGCATTCGGTCCCATCATTTCAGCGCCTAAAAATCGCCCTGTTCCTTGTTCGCCATACACATGCAATAACCCTTTATTGCGCAGCATGACGCGTGAACGGCCTTGATTTTCAAACGACACAGTACCGATAGCAAAACAGCCACAATTTCCTAAACGAGTGGTTAGCTGTTTGTAGGATTCACCGACCATCGCAATTTGTGGGTCTGAAAAAACCGCTGAGATAGAGGAACGACGAAGCCCGGCACGAATATCTGGGTAGCGGCCAGCGTTATCCCCTGCAATACGACCTTGATCGGCTGCTTCATGAAGCAGTGGCAGTTGATTACTGGCATCACCAGCAATGAAAATACTGTCTACAGAGGTTTGCAGCGTATAGTGATCGGCCGTTGGTACGCCGCGCGCATCAAGGGCTACATCGGTATTTTCAAGTGCCAATTTATCTACGTTCGGGCGACGACCGGTTGCCGCCAACACATAGTCAACGACAAATGTCTCGAGCTGCCCTTCACGGTTGATGAATTGGATTTCAACTTTGTCGTTTTGGCCTGTTGGAGAAGCAATGCGTTTCATGCTTTCCACTTTAACGTCAGCGTCTAAATAGAATTCTTCCTTAAACGTTTTATCAGCGTAAGCCATCACATCAGGGTCGGTTAATGGGCCAACTTGTCCACCAATGCCGAACAGCTTCACTTTCACCCCTAAACGATGCAAGGCTTGGCCTAGTTCTAAGCCAATAACTCCCGGGCCAAATACGGCAACAGATTCGGGTAAGTCGTCCCACTCAAATAGGTCATCATTAATGATTAAGCGATCGCCAAGTTCATGCCATACCGCGGGGTAGGCTGGGCGAGAACCGGTAGCAATCACGATCCGCTTGGCGCTGATTCGTGTATGGTTGTCGACCTGTAGGGTGTGGTTGTCGATAAATTGGGCGTAGCCTGAGATTTTGTCTTCAGCGGGGATCTCCTCAACGCCTTCAAGCACAAATCCGACAAAGCGGTCACGTTCACGTTTTACCCGCGCCATCACTTCACGTCCATTAATGACAATTTCACCTTGAGGATGAACACCAAAAGCAGGAGCTTTGTGGATGTGATGGACGCTTTCAGCGGCCGCAATCAGTAACTTAGATGGCATGCAGCCGACGCGAGCGCATGTGGTTCCGTATGGGCCACCTTCGATCATGACGACACTAGTCGTATGTGCTTTTGCTGCACGATAAGCGCCGAGTCCTGCGGTCCCACCACCAATAATGGCTACATCAACGTTTAACTGTTTCATCATCGCTTTCTCTAAATTTGGAATGTGAATAGTCGATGGCAACATTTAATAATGCTGTCATTGAGTCTAAATGAGGAGGATGCCCTAGGAAGATTTTCCTAGGGCAGGCGTGATTAGCCCAGGTAAGCTTCTAGCTCTTCGCTGCCGCCGATGTGTTTACCACCAACGAAAACTTGCGGAACGGTGGTACGGCCTGTGATAGCTCGTAAGCTCACTGTGGTTGCATCTTTACCCAATACCACTTCTTCATATTGAAGACCGTGGTCAATCAAGAGTTGTTTTGCTTTAGTACAGAATGGGCAACCTGGTTTAGTAAATACGGTAACCGATTCTTGTGTTTTATAGTTAGGTGCAATGTATTTCAGCATAGTGTCAGCATCTGATACTTTGAACGGGTCACCCGGTTCATCAGCTTCGATAAACATTTTTTCGATGATGCCATCTTTGACTAGCATGCTGTAACGCCATGAACGTTTGCCAAAACCGATTTGGCTTTTATCAACTAACATACCCATACCGTCAGTAAATTCGCCATTGCCATCAGGAATGAAAGTAATATTCTCTGCTTCTTGGTCTGCTTTCCAAGCATTCATCACAAAGGTATCGTTCACCGAAACACATAGGATGTCATCAACGCCATGCTCTTTAAACACCGGGTACAGTTCGTTGTAACGCGGCAAGTGGCTTGATGAACAGGTTGGGGTGAAGGCACCTGGCAAGCTAAATACGATAACGGTTTTACCTTTGAATAATTGATCTGTTGTGAGATTAACCCAAGCATCACCTTGACGAGTAGGGAAAGTGACTTGTGGTACCGCTTGGCCTTCTTTAGATACTAACATTCTATTTTCCTTGTGATTTTCTAAGTTAGGTTATGATTTTAAGAGCCGCTGCTCTCATTTGTTGAAGCCATTATGGAAGAAAACCTTTGATAGCTCCAATCGTTTGATGCTATGGTTTTGATAGGTGGATTCTATTGAGATTGAAGATGAACATTCGTGATTTTGAGTACTTAGTATCATTAGCTGAACATAAACATTTTCGTAAAGCAGCAGAAGCTTGTTTTGTGAGCCAGCCAACACTCAGTGGCCAGATCCGCAAACTGGAGGATGAGCTGGGAACAGTATTATTAGAGCGCAGCAGTCGCCGAGTATTGTTCACCGATTCGGGCCTACAATTGGTCGATCAGGCCAAGCGTATTTTAAGTGAAATCAAAACCTTCAGAGATATGGCCAGCGGCCAAGGCGGCTCGATGAGTGGTCCTATCCATATTGGATTCATTCCCACTTTAGGTCCCTACCTTTTGCCGCGTATTGTGCCTTTTTTAAAAGAGCAATTTCCTGAACTGGAGCTCTATTTACACGAAGCGCAAACCCAACAGCTTGTGCGCCAGTTAGAAGATGGCAAACTCGATTGTTTAGTGTTGGCCTCCGTTGCGGAAACGGCTCATTTTAAAGAGATTGATCTGTATGACGAAGCATTGAGTATTGCCGTGCCTAGTGGGCATGAATGGGCTGCAAAAAGTGAAGTAAGTATGTTGGATTTGAAAGGGCGAACGGTATTGGCTTTAGGTGACGGTCATTGCTTACGCGATCAAGCCTTAGGTTTCTGTTTTGCGGCAGGCGCAAAAGATGACGAACGTTTTAAAGCGACCAGCTTAGAGACGCTGCGTAATATGGTCGCAGCGGGTGGGGGAATTACCCTGTTACCTGAGCTCTCTTTACCAGATGTCAAAGAGAAGGATGGCGTTTGTTACCTTAAAGCGGTCAACCCGCAGCCTTCACGCCGCTTAGTATTAGCTTATCGGCCGGGATCGCCGCTGAGGCAGCGTTTTGAGCAGTTGGCTCATGCAATCAAAACAAAGCTAAATGAGAAATAAAAAAAGAGGCTAAATTTAGCCTCTTTTTACTGAGCTTTAGAACAGCTCTTCACCTGTAGGTGAAGAGTAGATGTTGTCAGAGACACTCTCTGCGACATACTCGGTTGGCTCTGTGCCTTGAATGAAGTATTCAAACATCGAGCTTGAATCAAACTTATTGGTTAATAAGCCGGTATCGATATCGATTCTTACCCGCACAATATTGGCGGGAATGGGTTTGTCTTGCGCTGGCACATCGAGCAGTACTTGACGCATAAAATCAATCCAAGCCGGTTGTGCCGTTTTTGCTCCCGCTTCTGCACCGGATACACCATCGTCATCTACATTGCTGTTTTCGGTTGTCCTACCTAAGTTGCGGTTATGATCATCAAATCCGACCCAAGCAATAGCGACCATGCCCGGTGCATAGCCGTTGTACCACGCATCTTTGGAGTCATTGGTCGTTCCTGTTTTACCACCAATATCACGACGCCCCAGCTTTTGTGCACGCCAGCCTGTACCATTCCAACCCGTTCCTTCACGCCAATTTCCGCCACCCCAAATATTGCTGTACATCATCTCTCGGACAAGAAATGCGTTTTGTTCGGAAATTACTTGTGGAGCATAGTGCGATGCAACATCTTGCTCATCGAACTCATTTGTGTCTGGGGTGCATTGCTGTTGGCAAACGACTTTTGGTGTGGCTTGATACTCAAGTTTGCCAAAGGGATCTTCAACTTTGCTGATGTAATAGGGTTCAACATAATAGCCACCATTGGCAAACACGGAATAGCCTTGCGCCATCTTAACCGGCGTTAAGCTTCCCGCACCTAAGGCAATGGTTTCTGAGCGTGGTACTTGGTCAATATCAAAACCAAAGCGAGTGAGATACTCACGTGTTTCATCCAGCCCAACAGCGCGTAGCACTCTCACCGCCATCACGTTTTTGGATTGAGCCAAGCCAACGCGAAGACGAGTTGGGCCAATATAAGTCGGTGGTGAGTTTTTAGGACGCCATGCTGTACCTTGGCTTTGGTCCCACTGGTTAATCGGCGCATCATTAATGAGCGTCGCTAAGGTCATGCCTTTATCGATGGCGGCAGAGTAGATAAAGGGTTTAATACTTGAGCCGACTTGACGCACCGATTGAGTCGCACGGTTAAATTTATTGTGCACAAAGTTAAAGCCGCCAACCAGCGCCAGTACCGCACCATTTTCTGGGTTCATGGCAACAAAGGCAGTGTTGGCATTGGGTACTTGGCTTAAGTACCACTGTGGTACTTCGTCGGTGGTATGGTCATCACTGTATTCAGCACGATTACGTACCCAAATTTGTTCACCAGCGGCGATGATTTCCGTCGCTGTACTCGGAACCGGTCCTTGTCGAGAATCAGTTAAGAAACGGCGAGCCCAGTTCATGCCTTGCCATTCAATGGTCTGCAATCCTTGGTTCTTAACCCAAACCGTAGCCGATTGGCTGCTTACGTGGGTAACGACGGCTGGTAATAAATCTCCATAAGTCGGTTCATTATTTAAGTGCTCGGCCAGTTGCTGTTCATTCAATGGCGTTTGGCCTTCTTTCCAAACTACTTTTTCAGCACCGCGATAGCCATGACGCTCATCATAGGCGAGTAGGTTATTGATTGCAGCTTTACTCGCGGCTTGCTGCTGTTTGGAATCTACCGTTGTGGTGACAATCATGCCAGAGGTATAGGCCGACTCTTCACCATAGCGCTCCACCATCCATGAACGGGCGATTTCTGCCACATAAGGTGCATTAAGTTCAATTTCAGCACCGTGGTATTTCGACATTAAGGGCTCAGAGCGGGCTTGCGCATATTGCGCTGGGGTTATGTATTTCTCATCAAGCATTCTCTGTAGCACCACGTTACGGCGGTTAGTCGCGCGATCTAGAGAATAGATAGGGTTCATGGTTGAAGGTGCTTTGGGAAGTCCTGCAATCAGGGCAATTTCACTCAGCGTTAAATCTTTGACTTCTTTTCCAAAATAAACTTGGGCTGCCGCTCCAATTCCATACGATCGGTAACCGAGATAAATTTTATTGAGATAAAGCTCTAGGATTTCTTTTTTCGTCAGCAATTGTTCGATATGAATAGCGATAAAAATCTCTTTGATTTTTCGCATGATCTTCTTCTCATTAGAGAGATAGAAGTTACGAGCAAGCTGCTGAGTAATGGTACTTGCACCTTGTTTAGCGCTACCTGAGGCGATCACAGCGACCGCAGCACGAGTGATACCAATTGGGTCAAAACCATAGTGTTCATAGAAGCGACTATCTTCGGTGGCGATAATCGCTTCGATAAGTTCAGGCGGGATCTCTTCAATACGCAACGGAACTCGGCGCTTTTCTCCAAATTGGGCGATGAGCTTGCCATCTTGACTATAGACCTGCATCGGTGTCTGCAATTGTACATCACGTAAAGTCGCTACATCGGGGAGGTCTGGCTTCACGTAAAAATAGAAGCCAAATATCGTAGTGACTCCAAGAATAATGCAAATCAATGAAAGTAATAACAATCGCTTTATGAACTTCACCGGATAATCCCTGTTTAGTTAAGGCTGCCCTTATGCAAACCCTTGTACTCTAGGCTAAAAATTTAGCTCTAAAAATAAATTGTGGCTTATTTAACCTCAAAATAAGCAAATCGAGCTAAGCCTAAGCAGCGTTACTGGAGCTAAGCCGTATGGGTAAATCATTGGTTACGGGTATAGATATTGGCCACCATAGTATTAAAGCGGTGGTGTTAAAGCTAGCGGGTGATTCATATGCACTCGTCGGTTATAAAGAATTATTTATTACTGAGGACATATTCTCCGATAACCACACGCTGGATTATCAGAAAATTGTAAAGAAACTCAAAGAACTAAGAAAGGGTTTACCACTATTTAGTCGCAAAGTTGCCATATCGGTACCGGACAATGCGGTAATAAGTAAGGTATTACAAATAGATAGTGACCTGCAGGCGCGTGAAAAAGAGTTTGCTATTTATCAGGCATTTTCTCATCAGTCACCGTTCCCGATAGAAGAACTGAGTCTCGATTTCGTCAAAGTAATGGAAAAAAGCGTAAGTCGCAGTAGCACCGTAAGTTATCAAGTTTACGCCACTCGTAAAGACGTCGTGGAAAGCCGTGCGTTAGCGGCTCAAAAAGCGGGCTTTTTACCGATCGCGGTTGATGTGCAAATACACAGTTTGTTAAACATTTGGCAGTTGGCGAGCAGGGCACAACATCGCAGCGATTGGATGCTCATGGATGTGGGCCATACCCAAACGGCGCTCTGTATTGATTTTACTGATAAAGCCCCTTTTCATAAAGAGATCCCTCTCGGTTGTCAGTGGTTGTCCCAAGACAGCGCGATGTCGGGCACCAATGCGGAATTAGCCGATAAAAACGAGCGCTTTGTGCATGAGTTGATCGAGCGACTTCAACGTCAGTTGCAGCTTTTCACCTCCGTCAATGGCGCGGGCAGTTTAGCAGGCATTTGGCTCTCAGGTGGGGGTGCAGATACTCCGATGTTGGCGCAAGAGATCTCGCGGCGTCTCAAGCTTGAGTGCGAGATTCTCGATCCCTTCCTTCTGTTTAACAATAAGTTAGCGAAACGCCAGCGAGGTAAGCAGTCTGGGCAGAGTTTTAGCACCGCGGCTGGCCTTGCACTGCGTGGTATTGAGTGGTTGGAGTCTTCTCATGTTGCATAGTATTAACTTACTGCCTTGGCGAGAGGAACAAAGAGCGGCGCATAAGCGTCGTTTTATGGGCTTGGTCGTCTTAGGTGTGATGAGCGCTGTTGGTATTCAATGGGGTATCGGTTTGTATTTCTCTGGGCAAGCGCAGCAGCAAGAGTCTCGTCTGGCCTATTTGAATCAATACATTCAGCAGCTTGATAAACAGATCAATGCATTAAAAATGACGGAACAAGAACACAAGGCACTATTAACTCGCTTATCGGTTGTTGAGTCATTGCAAAGTCAACGCAATAAAACCACCGAGTTGATGAACTTGATGCCACAGCTTATGCCTGAAGGAGTCTACGTCGATAAGATCAAAATGAATGGTGAAGAAATTGAAATTACGGGCATCAGTGACAGCACTGCGCGTCTTGCGACCATGCTCGATAATTTTGAAAAATCAGCCTTACTTTCCGATATCAACATGCACTCTATCGTGCACGGTAATAAGCGATTTGGTAAGGAGTTTCAGACGTTTAAAGTGTCATTTATGTTTCATTCCCCGACACCACAGGGCTCTGTGCTAACCAAGATTCGGCCTACAGGAGCTGTCCATGACTAGTTTTCAAGATCTTGATATGGATGAAATGGCTGAATGGCCGTTGCTGCCTCAACTGCTGGTTATTTTGGTGTTGATGCTGATTATTCAAGGCGTTGGCGCGTGGTTCTATCTTATGCCTCAAAATGAGCAATTGCAGAACTTAAAACAGCAAGAAGAGGTGCTGAAATCGACCTTACGGATTAAGGCCAGCAAAGCCGCCACCTTACCCCAGTTGCAAGCTCAACTGGATGAATTAACTGAACGTTATGATTTTTTATTACGCCAATTACCCGTGCAAAAAGAGCTCGCAAGCATGCTGGCGTCGGTCAATGAACTAGGGCTAGATAACGCGTTAACCTTTACACGTATTGATTGGGGAGAAAAACAGAATAAAGAGTTTCTGTATCGTTTGCCGCTCAATATCGAATTAACTGGTAATTACCACGACATTGGTGATTTCTCAGAGGCGATCGCGAAATTGCCCCGCATTATTAATTTCGATGATGTTGATTGGCAACGGGTTAGCCAGGAAAGCAGCACGTTGCATTTTAGGGTGCGCGCTTATACCTATCAATTCAAGCAAGAGGTGGACGATGAAAAACAATAATCTGCTGCTGATGGTGCTGTTTAGTACCAGTGTATTGGTTGGTTGTAAAGCTAATCAAGATTCATTGAAGGTTTATGTGGAGCAGGTTGAGGGGCAAGCACGCAAAGAAGTCTCCAAATTAAAACCCATTATTCAATTTGAAGTTGCTCATTATGCGCAACATGAATCCCGCGAACCTTTTGTGCTGCCTAAAGAAGCGATTGTACAAAATCAGCCTGTAGTGAAGGCAGACTGCTGGCAACCTCCGGCTCGCAGTAAAAATGGCCAGCTAGAGCGCTATCCGCTTAATCAACTGCGATTAAAAGGCGTGATGAGTAGCGGGGGCGCGGTATCGGCATTAGTGCAAACGCCCCAAGGCAAGGTCGTCAACGTGAAAGCGGGACAATATTTAGGTTTGAATCACGGCAAAGTTACTCGAGTTAATTCCAATTACCTGCTGATCAATGAAACCTTGCCAGACGGCTTAGGTTGTTGGAATCAACGTAACGTCAAATTGGCTCTGAAATAGAATTTGAATTTAGAGAAATCACTATGATTAAAGGACTACAGACACAAATGACTATGGTATTTCGGAGCCTCTTATTTGGCTTATTATTGAGTGTGGCAGGGCTAAGTGTGGCGGCAGAAACGACGCAGACCAACGAGCTTAAAGGCATTGATTTTCGAGTCAATAAAAACAAAGACGCTGTATTGATTGTTGAACTCGCATCACCTTCGACAGTAGTTAATGTGCAGAAAGTGGCTGACGGTTTACAAATTGAACTGCTTAAGACGGATGTCTCCAATGAGAAACTGTATGTCTTGGACGTCAAAGATTTTGCAACCGTTGTTGAGAGTATCGAGGTATTGCGCAAAGAGCCAAGTACACAGTTACTGGCGACCATTCATGGCGAGTTTAAGTATGATTACAGCTTGAAAGGGAAATACCTTGAGGTGGTGATTGGCAAACTGAAAGAACAAGAAAAACCTAAGCCGAAGAGCATTCTTGAGAAAGAGGGCAAGCTTATCTCGATTAACTTTCAAGATATTCCTGTGCGAAATGTTTTGCAGCTTATCGCAGATTATAACGCGTTTAACCTAGTCGTCTCAGATTCGGTCACTGGTAACCTGACGCTACGGCTTGATGGCGTGCCTTGGCAGCAAGTGCTCGATATCATTTTGCAAGTCAAGGGATTAGATAAGCGTGTTGACGGTAATGTGATTTTAGTTGCACCTAAAGAAGAGTTGGATTTACGTGAAAAGCAGCAGCTTGAAAAAGCACGTTTGGCTGAAGAGTTGGGCGATCTGCGTTCTGAGATCATCAAAATTAATTTTGCTAAGGCGTCTGATATTGCGCAGATGATTGGCGGCGAAGGGGCAGTCAGCATGTTGTCTGAGCGAGGTTCCATCAGTATCGACGAGCGAACCAACTCACTGCTGATCCGCGAATTGGCTGAGAATATTGTGGTGATACGCCAAATTGTTGAATCGCTCGATATCCCGGTCAAACAGGTACAGATTGAAGCGCGCATTGTTACGGTCAACGAAGGTAATTTGGATGAACTTGGCGTACGCTGGGGCTTTACTTCGACCAATGGCAACAACACCGCAGGCGGAAGTATTGAAAGTAATTTATTCCAAGTGGGCAAGCTGGGGGAAAGCACATTGCCCGTTGATGACTTCCTTAACGTAAACTTAGCGGCGACCTCCGCTAATGCCTCAAGTATTGCCTTCCAAGTGGCTAAGTTGGGGTCGGATATGTTGTTGGATTTAGAGCTTTCAGCGCTGCAACGTGAGTCGAAAGCGGAGATCATTTCCAGCCCTCGTTTGATCACGACTAACAAGAAACCCGCTTATATCGAGCAGGGTACGGAGATCCCTTATCTGGAGTCTTCTTCCAGCGGGGCAACGACAGTCGCCTTCAAAAAAGCGGTGCTGAGTTTAAAAGTAACGCCGCAGATAACGCCGGATAATCGTTTAGTGTTAGATCTCAGTGTCACTCAAGACAGGCCTGGGGATATTGTAAAAACAGGGACGGGAGAAGCGGTTGCAATTAATACTCAGCGTATTGGCACTCAAGTATTGGTCAATAATGGAGAAACCGTGGTCCTTGGTGGAATATTCCAACATAGCGTCAACAATACGGTAGATAAGGTGCCATTACTTGGTGATTTGCCATTACTTGGTGCATTGTTCCGCCGTTCCTATGAGCAAGTGGGTAAAAGTGAGCTGCTGATTTTCGTGACACCGAAAGTCGTCATTCAATAACTTACGGCTGATATTGCGATTGGTTAAAAAATAAAGTTGCATTAGTGGCACCATATCTAGATAATTTCGGGTCTTATCACGAATCATCTGTGAGGAATAGGTGCCACGAGCGTCTTAACGGTCAGTATTATACTGGCTAATCTTGTGGCGATGTCATTGAATTAACGTTGTAAATTACTGCTAAACATGGCTGAGAAACGCAATATTTTCCTTGTTGGCCCAATGGGCGCCGGCAAAAGTACAATTGGTAGACACCTTGCTCAACAACTGCATATGGAGTTTTTAGACTCAGATACAGTCATTGAAGAGCGTACAGGCGCAGATATCGCATGGGTATTTGACGTCGAAGGTGAAGAGGGCTTCCGTAAACGTGAGGAAGCTGTAATTAATGACCTAACCGAGAAACAAGGTATTGTACTCGCAACAGGCGGTGGTTCTGTTAAGAGTAAAGAAAACCGTAATCGTTTATCTGCTCGTGGTATTGTGGTCTACCTTGAAACGACGATTGAAAAACAACTTGCACGCACGAACCGTGACAAAAAACGGCCATTGCTTCAAACAGACAATCCACGTGAAGTCTTAGAATGCTTGGCTGATGAACGTAACGATCTTTATGCTGAGATCGCTGATTTTACGGTTCGTACTGACGATCAAGGTGCAAAAGTGGTAGCCAACGAGATCGTAAAAATGCTAGAAGAACATTCCTAAGTTCTTTATTTGGAGTGCAAACCATGGAACGGATTACGGTCAGTTTAGATGAGCGTAGCTACCCAATCTCAATTGGCGCCGGATTATTTAATGATCCGGCCCTCCTTTCTTTCTTATCGGCCAAACAAAAAGTCGTCGTCATCAGTAATGTGACGGTCGCGCCTTTGTACGCGGATAAAATCTTCGCCCTTCTTGCACCGCATGCTTGTAACGTCTCCTTGCTTGAACTGCCAGATGGCGAGCAGTACAAAACTTTAGATACATTTAACACGGTGATGAGTTACCTGCTGGAAGGTAATTACAGTCGTGATGTGGTGATCATCGCTTTAGGTGGTGGCGTGATTGGTGATTTAGTTGGATTCGCCGCAGCCTGTTATCAGCGCGGAGTCGATTTTATCCAAATACCGACCACGCTGCTTTCGCAAGTGGACTCCTCCGTTGGCGGTAAAACCGCAGTCAATCATGCTTTAGGTAAAAACATGATTGGTGCATTTTATCAGCCGAAAGCCGTCATTATTGATACTGAATGTTTGGCGACTTTACCAGAGCGAGAATTTGCCGCTGGTATGGCGGAAGTGATCAAATATGGCATCATTTACGATTATGATTTCTTTGTCTGGTTGGAAGAGAATCTCGATAAACTCTACGCCTTAGATGAGCAAGCGCTAAGTTATGCCATCGCTCGCTGCTGTCAAATTAAAGCCGATGTGGTCGCTCAAGATGAAAAAGAGTCGGGAATTCGCGCGTTGTTGAACCTAGGTCATACATTTGGTCATGCGATTGAAGCGCAGCTCGGGTATGGTAATTGGCTACACGGTGAAGCGGTTTCTGCTGGAACTGTGATGGCGGCTAAAACGGCGCAGTTACAAGGTTTAATTAACGATCAGCAAGTTGAGCGGATTGTTTCTATACTCAAAAGAGCAAATTTACCGATTCATACGCCCGAAAGCATGTCGTTTTCTGACTTTATGCAACACATGATGCGTGATAAAAAAGTGCTTTCAGGCGAACTACGTTTGGTGCTACCAACCAGTATTGGTACATCACAAGTAGTGAAAGGTGTACCCGAAGCGGTCATTGAACAAGCGATTGACTTCTGCCGCACCCTGTAAATCTTCATTGATACTAATTTGACAGTTGTCTGTCAGTAGGACGGCCTAATGAGTTTGGCGAATGAATTACGTATATTGGAATTAGATTCGCAAGTCGAGCTACTTGAGCGTTTGCAATTATTGACCAATTTTGGCTCAAATGTCATTACCGTTGGTGGTGGATTAGGTTTTGGTAAATCTTGGTTAGCGCAGCGTTATTTAGAAGCGTGGGCCGAAGATAAAAACCAATCGCTGTTGCTGTGCCATCCCAATCAAGATGACCAGCAGCGTCGAGCCACCATTCTTACCCAAATCGTTTCAGGCCCGTTATTTAATCCTCACGATACACTTTCTGACAGCTTAGCTCGCCTGCTTGATGGTGGCGGTTGTGATGTGGTGATTGTTGTCGATGACGCTCATCTACTCTCTGAAACCTTAGTGTCTGAGCTATGGATGCTGGTGTTAGAAGCACAAGCCAATCCATTGTGGACCATCAATGTCGTATTATTTGCACAAGCCAATAGCCTTGATGCTTTGCTGACTCGTTTAAGCTACGGACAAGAGCATAAACCCGTAGAGCTTGAGATTGAAGCCCTAAGCAATGAAGAAGCGGATCGCTTTTTTGAAAATCTGGTCATGCGTTATGTACCCGATGAGATGGAGCGCCGCGTACGCAACGCTTACAAAAAGGTGAAACGCGTGCCTGGGGAAATCATGGCATTAGGAGAGCAGAAAATGGAAAAAAGGATCATCATCCGTTCGATTATCGGTTCTCCTGTGCAGATCGCTGCCTTGGTTTTACTGCTTCTGCTCATCATCGGTGGAGGTTACTGGTGGCTATTTACCCAGCCCTCACCCGATGAGCAAGCGTCGCAAATTACAGGCACACTCGAGCAGACGGTGATCCCGACGCTAGGGGATGCCGCGGCACCAATAGTCAATACACTTAACGATGATTCAGCAACTGACGCCACCAATAGTGGGAAGATGCTTGCGAAAAGTGACCCGAGTTATTTAGGTGCTGAAGATGATTCCAGTGCGTTACCACCCGATGTGATGGAAAATTCAGAGAGCGTGGGCATAATTGACAGCGATCAGCAACGAGTGGTGATTGAGTCTGATGTTGTGGATGCGCTTTTGGAAGGCAATTCGACCAAAGCCGATACGTCAGTGATTAATAATGCACTTGCTGATGCACAAAACCGCACGGCGCAAACTGTGCCAGTAAGTGAGACCGCCACTGCTGCTGCGCCAACGAAAATCACTTTCTCCTTTGCGAGAGAAGAACTCAAAGCCTTTTCGCCACGCAGCTATACTTTGCAATTAGCGGCAGTCAGTTCGCTTGCTGAAGCACAAAACTTTATTAACACCTACGCGCTGCAAGAAAAGGTGCGTATTTATCCGACAGCACGCAATGATGTGGAGTGGTACATCATCACCTATGGTAATTACCCAACCATCCAGTTTGCGCGTGATGCCGTTGAAACCTTACCGAAAGCGTTGCAATTGCAAGGCCCTTGGGCCAAATCACTCAGCCAAGTACAGCGAGAGATTGATCGTGCGAAATAACGCTGAGCTTGACGCAAAAATATGTTACATTCCGCAGCCTTATTTCGTGGTTGAAAGATAGAGCAGTAAATGAAGAAGCAGCGTGCCTTTCTTAAATGGGCTGGTGGTAAGTATGGCCTAGTCGAAGAGATTCAACGTCACCTGCCGCCAGCGCGTAAACTGGTTGAACCCTTTGTTGGTGCTGGCTCTGTGTTCCTCAATACTGATTTTGAACAGTATTTGTTGGCCGATATCAATCCTGATCTCATCAACTTGTACAACCTGATTAAAGATCAACCTGAACTGTACATCACCGAATCTAAGCGTTGGTTCACGGCCGATAACAACCGTAAAGAAGCGTATCTCGATATTCGCAAAGAGTTCAATAAAACCGATGATGTACTGTATCGTTCGTTGGCGTTTTTATACATGAACCGTTTTGGTTTTAATGGTTTATGTCGCTACAACAAAAAAGGCGGTTTCAATGTGCCTTTTGGTTCCTACAAAAAGCCTTATTTTCCGCAAGCAGAATTGGAGTTTTTTGCCGAGAAAGCCAAGAAAGCGACCTTTATTTGCGAAGGATACGAAGAGACGTTTCGTCGTGCTCGCAAGGGCTGTGTTGTCTATTGCGATCCGCCATACGCGCCACTCTCTACCACCGCCAATTTTACTTCTTATTCTGGTAATGGCTTTTCATTGGATGATCAAGCCTCATTGGCCGATGTCGCCGAAAAAGCCGCCAATGATCGTGGCATACCGGTACTGATTTCCAATCATGACACTAAGTTAACGCGCCGTTTATATCATGGTGCAGAACTTAACGTGGTCAAGGTTAAGCGCACCATTAGCCGTAATGGAGCAGGGCGCAACAAAGTAGATGAGTTGTTGGCACTGTTCAATACAGCGGAATGCGAAGGTTAACATTTCGCAGTTAAATCGGGTGTCGCGCTAGGATATCTTGGCCAGCTTAGGTAGAATTGCGGGCGAATTTTGCTCATCACGCATTTGCGCCCACTAGCCTAAGAGGTCAGGTATGAAAGATTTCCTAATTGCCCCATCTATACTCTCAGCAGATTTTGCTCGTCTTGGCGAAGATGTTGAGAAAGTGCTTGCCGCTGGGGCAGACGTTGTCCATTTTGATGTAATGGATAACCACTACGTTCCCAACTTGACCTTTGGTGCTCCGATTTGTAAGGCGCTGCGTGACTATGGTGTTACGGCACCGATTGATGTCCACCTGATGGTTAAACCGGTTGATCGCATCATTCCTGATTTTGCCAAAGCAGGGGCTTCGATGATCACTTTTCATGTGGAAGCTTCTGATCACGTTGATCGCACATTGCAATTGATCAAAGAGCACGGATGCCAAGCGGGTGTAGTGCTCAACCCAGCTACGCCACTTGCGCATCTCGAATTTATTATGGATAAAGTGGACCTCATTTTGCTGATGTCGGTTAACCCTGGTTTTGGTGGTCAATCTTTTATTCCGCATACGTTGGATAAACTGCGCGCGGTGCGTCAATTGATTGAGCAATCGGGTCGTCATATCCGCCTTGAGATTGATGGTGGGGTCAAAGTCGATAACATTCGTGAAATTGCGCAAGCGGGTGCAGATATGTTTGTCGCAGGCTCGGCTATTTTTGGTCAACCTAATTACCAAACTGTGATTGATGAGATGCGCGCAGAATTAGCCAAAGTGGCGCGCTAAGTCATAATACTGACTACACCTCAATAATCACTACGCAACATACTTATAACGCAACAAGGGGCTTTGTGCCCCTTGTCTATTATTCGGAAGTTAAGATGTCTTTAAGCTCAATTAAATTAATCGCCTTTGATCTCGATGGTACCTTGCTCGACAGCGTGCCAGATTTAGCCGTAGCCGCCGACCAAGCGGTACAATCGTTAGGCTATTCATCAGTATCAGAAATGCAAGTGCGTGATTACGTCGGCAATGGTGCAGATGTGCTGATCGCTCGCTCACTTAGCCAAAGTTTAACCATCAACCCTGATCTTAGCGATGAGATCAAAGCCACCGCTCGTGAGCGTTTTGATGAATTTTATGCCCAAACGGGCCATAAACTGAGCCATTTATATCCCCAAGTGAAAGAAACCTTAGCGCAGCTACACAGTGCTGGATTCACATTAGCTTTGGTGACCAATAAACCGTCTAAGTTTGTACCTGACGTATTGGTACAACATGGTATTGAGCACTTTTTTAGTGATGTGATTGGTGGTGATACCTTCCCGATCAAAAAACCTGATCCAATGGCGCTTAACTGGCTATTGGATAAACATCAACTAACGGCCAAGGAAATGTTGATGGTTGGGGATTCGAAAAACGATATTTTAGCGGCTAAAAATGCGGGTTGTTATTCGTTTGGTTTGACTTATGGCTACAATCACGGTGAGCCCATTTCAGCTTCCAACCCTGATTACGTGGCGGACTGTATCGACCAATTGCTTGATGTGTTGCGAGTTTCAGCATAAAAGTTCACACAATGCGCTAGTAAAATACTCGTCAATGAGTACACTGCATAAACCGCGTTATCGCTAAATCAAGTATCACTTAGCGAATAAGCGCGGTTTTTTTTCACAGACATTTTCAGTCTTATCTCATTTTAAGTAGCAAGGAAATCATCCCTATGAGCAAACCCATTGTATTGAGTGGTGTTCAACCGTCAGGTGAACTAAGTATCGGTAACTATTTGGGTGCTCTACGTCAATGGCAACAGATGCAAGATGACTATGATTGTCAATACTGCGTGGTTGACCTGCATGCGATCACGGTTCGTCAAGATCCGAAAGCACTGCATGAAGCCACGTTAGATGCATTGTCAATCTGTCTTGCAGTTGGTGTTGATCCTAAAAAGAGCACGCTATTTGTTCAGTCACACGTACCAGAGCATGCTCAATTGGGTTGGCTTCTCAACTGCTACACGCAGATGGGTGAATTGAGCCGCATGACTCAGTTCAAAGACAAATCAGCACGTTATGCGAACGATGTGAATGCGGGCTTATTCGGTTATCCGGTGTTGATGGCGGCCGATATTCTACTTTATGGCGCGCACCAAGTACCCGTGGGCAGTGACCAAAAGCAGCACTTAGAGCTTGCGCGCGATATCGCGACTCGTTTTAACAACATCTATAGTCCTGAAAAGCCGATCTTCACCATTCCAGAGCCTTACATTCCTCAAGTGAACGCGCGAGTAATGAGCCTGCAAGATGCGACGAAAAAGATGTCTAAGTCAGATGATAACCGTAAGAATGTCATCACTTTGCTGGAAGATCCAAAGTCGATTATCAAGAAGGTTAATAAGGCTCAGACAGATACTGAAACGCCACCGCGCATCGCTTTTGATACCGAAAACAAAGCGGGTATCTCCAACTTGATGAGTTTGTACTCTGCGGCGACAGGCAAAAGCTTTGCTGAGATTGAAGCGCAATATCAAGGTGTTGAGATGTACGGCCCTTTCAAGAAAGATGTTGGCGAAGCGTTGGTTGCCATGCTGGAGCCTGTTCAAGCTGAATACGCGCGCATTCGAGAAGATCGCGCGTATCTTGATTCAGTAATGAAAGCGGGTGCAGAAAAAGCCTCGGCCCGCGCTGCGATCACCTTGAAAAAAGCATTTAAAGCGGTAGGGTTTGTCGAGCGTCCTTAGTTTTTCCTGCGACAATCTAACTCTTTTCGCATTAAATAAAGCTAGGTTTTCCTAGCTTTATTTTTTACTTCTGCTTAATAAAATTTGATCTTTCTCTTTGTATTGTAGGCTTAGGTCTACACTTTAAATCATAACCATGATGATGAGTTTTGAACATGAGACGACTGCTATTATTAGGATTGATGTTCATCTGTAGTGCCGCCGCCGCAGAGCCAGTTCGTATTTGTGTTGGTGATGTGAATGTTTGGCCCCCGTTCACCTATTGGCAGGGGAGCTCGTATCAAGAAAAAGCCGATTCCTTGACTGGCTCAGCCACAACGCTGGTGTTGGACGCATTAAAATCTCACAACATCGATTACCAGTTTTATTTTATGCCTTGGGCGCGAGTCCAACATGAACTGACGCAAGAGCGCGGTCGCTGCGATCTGACATGGGATGCAAGTTATCGTGCAGAAAGGGCTGAGTACAGCTATTTTTCGGTCCCGCTTTATACAATTCAACTCGGTTATTTTACGCTGCCAGACAACCATGAAGATTTAAAAGACCCATCCGTTGATGGCGTATTATGCGGAGTTAATGGCTTTAATTATGAGAATTTTGCACTGTCTAGAGAACCCTCTCTCTATTTAAATTCCGTACAGCAAGCGTTGAATATGCTGCAAAAAGAGCGGTGTGATTGGTTTGTGAGTGAAATTGAACCCATTTATGGTGGAATTCAGTTGGGTCTATATAAAATTGATCGGCCAATCGTTCATCATTTTCTCGCTAGAAACAAGCCGTACCACGTGCAAGTTCGCCGTAGCTTAGAAAATTCGATGCCGCTGTTAAATCAGCTTAATGACTATTTTCTCGATGCGCAGCAAACTGGTCGCGCGCAGGCGGTCTTTGATCGCTACCTCTCTTTTAGCCAGCCACAATAATCAAACTAAGGTGTTTGTCGTGTACGGAGCACCTTGTTTGCTTTTCTTTTTAGAAAAATAAGACTTTTCACCTTACTGCAATACCACTGTCGAAAACCCCCTTTACCTTCTTTGTTGAAAGTTTGCGCTTAGTTCAAGTATTTGCTCTAGCTATGCGATGTTGATCTCGATATGAATGGTGAATGTTTTTATCTTTCATTTAAAAACACAACACTGTACGCGCAAATGGAACCAATCCCCTTTATAAACGTGATTTACAACACCTTGCTTACCACTTCGGTTACAGAGCAGGGAAAGAGGTGAACAATGGAATCGACACGAATTAAACCCTTTGGCCGAACATTACTCGCTGCGGCGATAAGCTCCACATTGGCTGTATCAGCTCAAGCTGAGATTATTATTTCTCAGTATGTAGAAGGCAGCAGCTTCAATAAGGCCATCGAAATTGCTAACACTAGCAATGCATCCGTCAGTTTAGACAATTTCATTTTAGCGAAATCAAGCAATGGCGGTGGGAACTGGGATACACAGTTGCCCCTGACTGGGCGAGTAATTGCCGCGAACGATGTGTTAGTGATTTCTCATGCCAGCGCCAATAGTGCTATCCAAGCGGTGAGTGATGGAAATGATGGCTCGGTGATTAATTTTAACGGTGATGATCCGGTGGCGCTGCTAAACAGTGATGGTAGCGTACATGATGTGTTGGGAGTGATGGGCGGCATTAACTGGGGCAAGGACACCACTTTAGTGCGTAATAGCGATAGCCTCACGCCCTCAGCGGCTTATCAAGCTGCGCAGTGGAGCGCGTTAGGCAAGGATAATATTGAAGGGTTAGGCGCACTCGATGCCGTTGAGCCACCGGCTGAATTTACCTGTACTCAAGAGGGATCTGAGCCCACCTTTACCTCTATTCAAGCGATCCAAGGCGAAGGGCAAACCTCTCCTTTTATTAGTGGCTACCCTTACATCACCGACCAAGAATATTTTGTCAAAGGTGTCGTGAGTGCCGTTACCAAAGGGTTAACTAAGGGTTTTTATCTGCAAGCGTTGGAAGATGATTACAACTTAAATACCTCTGAAGGTTTGTTTGTTTTTACCGATCAATCAAGCTCAAGTTTAAAACCGGGGGATGTGGTTTGTGTGAAAGGTAAAGTACAGGAATATTACAACCTCACACAACTTAAAGTCGAAAACAACCAATGGCTAAAACAAGGTGAGCAAGAGGCTCCACAAGCGACCGCGATAGAGATTTTGCCCACCGATGAGAACTTTGAGCACACATTAGAGCGTTATGAAGGCATGTTGGTAAAAACCACCCCAGAGCTGGATATGCGTGTGACGCGTACCTTTGGTTATGACTATGCTTCTCGTCGCAATAACATGGTGTTAGCGCAAGGTCGTATTAACATGCAGCCGAACCAGCTATTCGCTGCGGGCTCTGAGCAAGCCAAACAGCAGAGCATCGAAAACGCGCAGCGCCGCTTGTTTATTGAATCAGATGCGAAAGCCGCCGATGGCCAAATTCCGTACTACCCAGAGTTTGGTCGCAGTGATATTGATCAAAATGGTTCGACGGAAGATTACATCCGCATTGATGACAGCATCATAGGTTTAGAAGGTGTGCTCTCATACGGTTACAACGAATATCGTCTGATTGTGACCAATTCGCTCAACCAAGAGAATTTCGTGCGCAATGATCCTCGCAGCGAGAAACCGGATATCGATGAAGGCGATCTGCGCATTGCCACATTCAACGTGCTTAACTATTTCAACTCGCCGTTTGGCGGTGATGCAAATCAGCATGGTGATAATCGTGGTGCTAATAACCTTGCAGAATTTGAACTGCAGCAAGCGAAGATCGTCAATGCGATTGTACGTTTGGATGCTGATATTGTCGGTTTGATGGAAATTGAGAATAACGGTTTCGGTGCAGGTTCGGCGATTGCGCAATTGGTCAATCAGATCAATAGCCAGATCTCGGATAAGAAAAAGCATTACCGTTTTGTCGCGATTGACTCAAATAATGATGGTGTGACCGATGAACTTGATTCTATTGGCACGGATGTGATCACCACAGGAGTGATTTATCGTGAAAAAGTGGTGAAGTTGACAGAAAATCGTGTAATTCCAATGCCAAGCCAGCAAGCACCAGAAGTGTTGGATGACAAAGGCAAAGTGATTGAAGATGGTAAAAATTACCAGCGTGACACGCTGGCACCGACCTTCAAAGTTAAAGGTGGCAATGAGAAAATTACCGTCGCGGTTAACCATCTAAAATCCAAAGGTTCGGCATGTTGGGAAGATGCCGCACCAGTTGAACAAGGTGGGCAAGGCGGCAAAGATCTTGATTTTCAAGGTGCATGTGAACAATTCCGTGTCGCAGCTGCAGTTGCTTTAGGTGAAGCGTTACAAAAAATAAAAGGGCATAAAGTCATTTTGGGTGATATGAACTCTTACGGTATGGAAGACCCGATGCTTGTATTGACCGACTACAGCCCAGAGAAGTATGGCAAAACCATTCGTGCGGCACGTAACACTTACATTGCAGGTACTCCTCAGTTTGGTGATGATGGCGCGTTGATTACTCACAATTATGGGTACCTTAACGCCGTGGCGATAAAACACCCAGAGAGCTGGAGTTACTCATTTAATGATGAAGTTGGCGCACTGGATCATTTGCTGGTCAGCAAAAGTTTGAAAGGCAAAGTGGTGGATGCGACCGATTGGCATATCAATGGCGGTGAATCGACACTGTTTGATTACAACAGTGAATTCAAAGGTGATTTACCTAAATATCAAGATCATTTCCGCGCATCTGATCATGATCCTGCCGTGTTAGAACTGAACATCTATGGCGGTTCATTCGGCCTAGGAGCACTCTTCTCATTACTCGGCTTTGGTATGTGGCGACGTCGTCGTTAAGGCTTAAAGTGCGCCCCGTTAACTGACGGGGCGTTTTTGT
The DNA here is from genome assembly GCF_029478525.1 of Vibrio sp. 1151_11. Classification (NCBI taxonomy): domain Bacteria; kingdom Pseudomonadati; phylum Pseudomonadota; class Gammaproteobacteria; order Vibrionales; family Vibrionaceae; genus Vibrio; species Vibrio sp. 1151_11. The sequence goes on from NZ_SHMN01000005.1 coordinate 72,947, forward strand.
TTTGCTCAAGCTCGGATTTTTTCAATTAAATAATCAATAAATAGCCTTACTCGTGGCGCAAGATGGTGACGGCTCGGGTAAAGAATGTTCATGGTGTTATCTGATAGATAATAATCTGGAAAAAGCCTGACGAGGTTAGGATCATTGATTTCGTCAGCGAGAAAATTGGCAATCAAGCCGATCCCCATGCCTTGTTGTACCATTGACATCGCACCAAGCGGCGCATTGCAGATATGTTTAGGGCGGGTTTTAATGTTGCATCTCACTCCCTTTGGATTGATTAGCGTGACTTTATCTTGAGGAAGATTCAATAAAGTTAGCGCAACCCATGGGTGCTGCTCTAAATCTCGTAGTTTCCTTAATAAAGGTGCACTCGCTAAGTATTTTTTACTGGCGTATATCCCCATTTTAAAAGGCATTAATTCGCGGCCAACCATTGAGCAAGATGTCAGTTCACCCATTCTGATCAGCACATCTAATTGTGTGGCTACTGGATCTTGTAAACCATCTTCGAGTTGAATATCAAACAGCACATTGGGGTAACTCTCAGAAAATGTTGAAATCAGCGGACTTAAAATATAGCTGCCGACATCAATGCTTGTACCGATCCTAATCACGCCTGCCACATCGGTAGACAAATGCTGGACGGCCCGTAGCGCGTCTTCTGCCAGCGGTAAGAGGCCATTGGTATGTTGATAAAATGCGTGCCCTTCAGTCGTTAGGCTAACTTTACGGGTAGAGCGATGCAGTAAACGTACGTTAAGATGTGATTCTAGCAAGCTAACTTGCTCGCTCACTTTCGATTTTGCTATGCCTAACGATTCACCAGCCGAGGTAAACGAACCGTATTCAACCACTTTATTAAAAATGGCAATACGTTTTAACTCACTCAACATAATTGTTCCCTTATTGGTAACCTTTCGTTCTTGTTTTGTTATCTAGTCAACCTTTGTCATTCATCAAATAATGACAGCTCTAATTAGAGAGATATAAACCATTTTGGTTTCCTTTAAATACGGGCAAATAATAAATTTCTTCTGAATGATGGCACTATTGAGATATCTATTCCTAAATAAACTGGGATTAATAATTAAATTAGCAATGTCAATCTTATAAATATCAATATTGTGTAAATATTTTTAATATTATCCAACCGAATTTTCGAAAATGATGGATGCAATGTTGTTTTATTTCTAACGTTTTATTAAAAATTAATTTAAAGGAACGGGTGATGAATTATCAGGTCACGAATCTCCATCCTTTTGGAGTAAAAATAGAAACAAATGGATTAAAAATTCCCATTAGCGAAGTACCAATAGCACTACTGCGTAAACTATTTATTGAGCATCAGTTGGTATTGATACGTGGATTTAAAGCCTTTGAACAGGCCGAGCAATTTGCGGAATATTGCGAGCAATGGGGAGAGGTCAGTATTTGGCCATTTGGCAAAGTGTTAGATTTAATTCAAAAAGATCAGCCAAAGGACCATATTTTTGATAGTAGCTATATGCCGCTGCATTGGGATGGCATGTTCCGCCCTCAAGTGCCTGAATATCAGATATTTCAATGTGTTCAGGCGCCATTGCCAGCACAAGGCGGCCGGACGACCTTCACTCATACTACTAAGGTGCTACAAAACGCAACCGAACAGCAGCGCTCATTATGGCGAAAAGTCACGGGGCACTACCAGCGAGAGATGGAGTTCTATTGCAGTCACACCATTTCCCCGATTATTGCTCAACATCCCTATCTCTCACACGAGGTCATTCGTTATGCCGAACCGCATTTCGCTGAACGTGGCGATCTGCTGAACCCACCGAATGTGACCTTTAGTGGCATTGATAGTGAGCAAATAGCTGAGTTCCACCGTAGCTTACGTGACGCGCTGTATGACCCTCGTCATTTTTATGCTCACGAGTGGCAAAATGATGATGTGGTCATTACGGATAACTTTAACTTACTGCATGGTCGAGAAAGCTTTTTATCACATACCCCACGTCATATCCGTCGAGTTCAGGTGCTAAGCGATCCACCGTTTGATAACCCAAGTTTGGAGTCTTACCGATGAGTGATTACCACACTGATATTATGATCGTTGGAGCAGGCCCTGTTGGGCTTATGTGCCACTATTTAGCGCAGCGCTGCGGTCTGAACTCACAAATTATTGATAAATCTAATGTACCACTGGTGGTCGGACGGGCCGATGCGCTTAATGCTCGAACTCTGCAGTTACTTGATATCGTTGACTTATTTGAGCCACTTTACGAGCAAGGCAAACCCTGTAATACCAGTTCGGTATGGGCTGATGGTCAATTTTTGTCACGCCAGTCTCATTGGTGGACAGCGCTGCAAGGCTGCTTCTATCCTCACTTTTTGATGTTGGGGCAAGCGCATATTGAAAAAGCGCTAGATAGTGCAGTCAAAGCGCAGAACGCGGCCGTGCGCCGTGGTTTATCTGTGGTCGATATCACTGTTGATGAGCAAGGCTGCGTGACGGAACTGAGCAGTGGCGAGCGAGTTCGTTCACGTTACGTGATTGGTGCAGACGGTGGGCGCTCTTTTGTACGTCAGCATTTTTCGATTCCATTTGAAATCGAGAGACCAGAAATTATCTGGGCGGTGATTGATGGTGTTATTGAGTCAGATTTTCCGAAAGTGCCAGAAATCATCGTATTTCAGGCTGAGACGTCAGATGTTGCCTGGATTCCACGTGAAGGTGATTTGGATCGTTTTTATATCCGTATGGACACCGAAGAGTTTACTCAGCAAGAGGTTATCGAGCGCATTAACCGAGCAATGTCGCCGCATTCACTGACGTTTAAGCAGGTTGAGTGGTTTTCTTATTTCTCGGTTAAGGAGTCTGTTGCAGAACGGTATGACCACCAGCAACGGGTCTTTCTAGCAGGAGATGCCTGCCATATACATTCGGTCAATGGCGGCCAAGGGCTCAATACCGGAGTTGCTGACGCGTTCAATTTGATCTGGAAGCTCAATATGGTGTTGCGTGGTCAGGCATCACCTACGCTGCTGGACAGTTATCAGGCTGAGCGCCAACCAGTGGCTCGCAGCGTGATTGAAAGCTCTGGTGCATTGGTGCGTGCAACTAAATATTCTGCGCGAGGAACCCATGCGGAGGACTATGTACAAATCGTTGAACAGCGAGCTGGTAATATCACAGGTATGGGCATTGGGTATGGCAATGGTGGCTTAAACGGTTCTCGGGTGTATGACTTTGAGATGCATCGTGATCAGCAGAGTTGCCGCTTTTACCAATGGCTAGATTACCGCTCCTTTACGCTTCTGTTGACTGGCGATGCGGACTTACCACCAGAAATTCCTCCGTTTGTGCGTTGCCTTCATCTGTACGATCAGGCGAAGCCTGGGCAGTATTGGAGTGAGAGTTCATTCTACCAGGGGCAGGCTTTACTGATCCGCCCTGATGGTTATATTGCGGCTTTCGCGTCGCTTGCGCACGCGGCTGAACTGTTGGCTGGCCTATAAACTTTTTAACCGAGAGTGAAGGCCGAGGGTTCTGCATCATTCCGTCAATGGTCTTCGCTTTTAATAAGGAAACACTATGCTTGATCATCAACAGCAGCAATGTGTGGATAATATTGCTTTTATTTTATTAGACCAATTATTAGCACAAATAGACGCCACTTTTACTGGGTATCAGAAGTTAAAAACGCAGATAGCTCAGTGTGTCATTGAAAACAAAGTCATTACATTATTACTACCCGCCTTTCCATGTAAAACGAATAACCTAGATAAGGTATTAGGTTATAAGCCTGACTTGGGTGAATATCGAGTTTTACAAAAATTTGTTAATGCCATTCGTGATATTCAATCTGTCTATTCTCCAGGAGTGATGTTTTACATTTTTTCTGATTATCATACATTTTCTGATTATATTAATGTCGATTTAGAACATCATTACACTTATTCTGATGAATTACGGAATATGGTGGAAAATATGAACGCCAGTGATTGTCTCAAAATTATCAACTTTGAGCACTTCTCTGCGTTTGATGACTTAAATGAATATCAATATTTCAATGGATTAAAGCAGCGCTTTGGTGATGCGGAATATGAGCGTGATTTTGCACGTCTTAAACAGCATGATAATGCAATGCACCATACCTATCTGGGTTTGAAAAAATTCATGCATCAAGATCAGAGATATGCGCTTGCTCCGCTGAGTTATAAGAAACGACGTGAGCGACTAGCCCTTATGGCTAAAGGAATGATGGTGCAAGGACGTGCACTCGATAATTTCCTCAATACTCATTTGAGCCACGCTATTCGTCTCAGCATTCATGAACACCCAATGCAAGGCAAAAAATATTCGCTGTTTCTTTTTGATGAGCGATCGTTTAAGACACCTTGGCATACTTGTGTCTTATTTGATGCTTGCCACGGAGAATTTATTATTGATACGCAGGCCAATCACAAACAACGTGAAGGCGTGATTATTCCCGTAATGCATCAAGGAACGCTGTGGTGTTTACTGCGTTTCAATATCGAAGACGCTAACGAGGCACAGTTGATACGAGAGGTGAAAGCCACTCTACAAACAGAGCAGTTTGGCCTGACGTTAGAGTCACACCATGGATGCTCACTGACCGCGCTACCGCAGGCTCAAGTGAGCCAATTGGTAAAGGCGTTCTCTGCTGTCTGTTTAAAAGGCTTTAGCCCGTTGCCTCAAGCTTCATTTTGGTCTTCGTGGTTTGCCGGAAATCATGCTCTGCTTCCGGAAGAATATGTTCGGAGTAGTACATTAGCAGAGCCCAGTTGGTACGGGCTAAAAACACCGTCAACCAGCATAGCGCGTCGCTATTCTTATGCTGACATGACTCCTGATGAATGGGCGATTTACTGTTCATCTGCTCCGCTGAAGGTTAACTTACTCGATGCCTCACTGGCTGCGTTGTGTCTTAATGGTCAAGCAAGTGGTTGGCTGAAAAATACCCTCGTGCAATATAATGATACGGCTGCTTATCCTGTGATTATGCAGGGGGATTGGGGAATGAATTTACGCTGGAGCCCATCATTGGCGAAGCATATATCGTCGTCGACTGAAATTGACAATATCAATCAAGTAGCCAATGTTTTAACTCCTATTCTTGAATGTTCACAAGTACAGCATGTTTTTGATTTACAACTTGGCGATATATTACTGGTGAATAACCACACCGTACTTCGTTATGGCGTGTTATCCGCAACAGAATTAGCGGTGCGTCAGCCTTATTCGGTAAATTCCCCTTGGCAGCCTCATAACAAACAACCAAGTAGTGAGCATTTACAAGAAAGCCCTGCTTAAATAAACGACATTTTTAGGAAATAAGCATGAAGAGCCAAGTAAGCGGATTACTTGGCTTTATTTTTATGGATCATTAACTATGGGATAGATTTATTTTATCGTTGTTTCCATTCTCTTATTCGACCATACGATGAGAAGTGTTACTTTCAAATGAGAGCAAGTAAAATAATGATCACAACCGAACTGGTTACATAATGAACGAATGTGCAAATAGTGTATTTAGTACAGAATCGATAACTTCTTGCCTTTCCAAACCAGTATTGCACAATAGCGCCTCTCGCTGACTTTTACCCAGAGCGTTTTAATTCACATGCTACTTATCATCGATAACTACGATTCGTTTACCTACAACTTGTACCAATACTTCTGTGAGCTGGGAGTTCAAGTGACGGTGGTGCGTAATGATGAAATCGATATTGCTGGCATTGAAGCGCTCAGCCCAACGCATCTGGTGATTTCCCCTGGGCCTTGCACGCCGAATGAGGCGGGAATTTCACTGGCCGCGATTGAACATTTTGCGGGTAAACTTCCTATCTTAGGAGTCTGCCTTGGGCATCAAGCCATTGCGCAAGTGTTTGGCGGGCAAGTGGTGCGAGCCAAAAAGGTGATGCATGGTAAAACCTCACTGATCCAACACACCAACCGTGGCCTCTTTCTAGGGCTCAATAACCCGTTAACCGTTACTCGCTACCATTCGTTGGTGGTCAAAGCCGATTCTCTTGCGGACTGTTTTGAGCTCACCGCTTGGACTCAACAGGCCGATGGTTCGATGGACGAAATCATGGGTTACCAACATAAAACACTGCCAATTGATGCCGTGCAGTTTCATCCTGAATCGATTAAAACAGAACAGGGCCATCAACTGCTCGCAAATTTTTTGCGCCGTTGAACCATTCTCAACCGGACTGCGATCACCTTTCTTAACATTTTCTTCATCATTTCTGCTGTTTTTTATCTTTGCAATATTATGCACCATACATCCTGTTGGAATGAGGGATGGCTTGTCGCCTCAAGGCATTGTTGTGCTTATTTATATTATTTATAAAAAAGTGCTTCATAAAAGAGGTGACTTAATGCATAAATAATCATAAGTAGTGACGATTATCGGTACTTCTGCCGATCTAAAAGAATAAATCACTATTGAAATGGTTAATAATTTGTAAATACAATGCTGCATTAGCTAAAAAGCGAAACAATATCTTCCACTCAAGGGTTTAATAGGAAGATCGCAATCTGCTTGGCATGCGGTATCAAGAGGGAATGTGTAATGACAGTGGAAAATAGTGTAGATCGCAGTCTGTTTGATGAGGTGATGGTCCCTTGTTATAACCCGATGGAAATGATTCCAGTTAAAGGGCAGGGCTCTCGAGTGTGGGATCAACAAGGTCATGAATACATCGACTTTGCTGGCGGTATTGCAGTGAGTTGTTTGGGCCATTGCCATCCGGCGATGGTTGATGCGATCACCAAGCAAGCCAATAAGTTGTGGCATCTCAGTAACGTGATGACTAATGAGCCTGCTTTGCGCTTGGCGAAAAAATTAACGCAAGTCAGTTTTGCTGAAAAGGTGTTTTTTGCTAACTCCGGCGCGGAAGCTAATGAAGCGGCGCTCAAACTGGCGCGTCGCTGGGCCGCTGATGTCCATGGTGAACAAAAATCAGAAATCATCGCCTTTAACCAAGGCTTCCACGGCCGCACTTTCTTTACAGTGACGGTCGGGGGGCAAGCGACTTATTCCGATGGATTTGGTCCTAAACCTGCGGATGTTACCCACCTACCGTATAACGATATTGAAGCGTTGCAAGCACACATCTCTGATCGCACTTGTGCGGTAATGATGGAGCCCTTGCAAGGCGAGGGTGGCATTGTGTCGCCTTCGGCTGAGTTTGTCCAAGCCGTGCGTGAATTGTGCAATAAGCACAACGCCCTGTTGATCTTTGATGAAGTGCAAACTGGTAATGGCCGCACTGGTGAGTTCTATGCTTATCAAGGATTGGGCGTCACGCCGGATATTTTAAGTACCGCGAAATCACTCGGTGGCGGCTTCCCTATTGGCGCTATGCTCACCACAAACGAATTAGCCGCGCATTTTAAAGTGGGCACTCACGGTTCAACTTATGGTGGCAACCCACTGGCTTGCGCGGTAGCGGAAGCGGTAGTTAATGTGGTTAGTCAGCCAGAAACCTTGGCTGGCGTTAAAGAGCGTGAAGCGCTCTTTCGTGAAGGATTGGCTAACATTAATGAGAAGTACCACATTTTTAGTGAAATCCGTGGTAAAGGTCTACTGCTTGGCGCGGCATTGAATGAGCAGTGGCAAGGTCGCGCTCGCGATATCCTACAAGCCGCGGGCAAGCAAGGTTTACTGGTGTTGGTTGCGGGTATGAACGTGGTTCGTATGACGCCTTCATTGGTGATCACCAAACAAGAAATAGAAGAAGGCTTAGCAAGATTAGATAAAGCTATTGCATCACTCATGTAGTGAAAAAGCCTAGCAGCCCAAGGTAGGATGCCTTGGGCCACTTCAAGCATCTGGAGGGAAGTATTGATGCTAGTTGTTCGCCCTATCGCAATGTCGGACTACGATGCGCTACACACATGCGCTATTGAATCCGGTCACGGGTTTACATCACTACCCGTGAATGAAAAGCTCTTAACCAACCGTATTACTCATTCTGAATACAGCTTCGCTAAACCCGACGTCTCAGAGCCGGGAGATGAGGGCTACCTGATGGTCGGTTTTGATTCTGAAACCGGTGAGGTAGCAGGGACGACTGGCGTTGAAGCGTCGATTGGCCATGACGTGCCGTTTTATTCTTATCACATCAGCACGATAGTGCATTCGTCGCCTAAGCTGAAGGTCAACAATACCGTCAAGTTGCTTACTTTTGGCAATAACTACACTGGATGCAGTGAAATTTGTACGCTTTTTTTACGTCCAGATTTTCGTCAAGGGTTGAATGGGCGTTTGATGTCGAAATGCCGTTTTCTGATGATGGCGGAACACCCACATCGTTTTTCTAAAACCATCTTTGCTGAAATGCGTGGTGTGTCTGATGCCGAAGGCAACTCGCCCTTTTGGCAATGGCTGCAAGAGCATTTTTTCTCGATTGATTTCACTATGGCTGATTATTTAACCGGCATTGGTAAAAAAGGGTTTATTGCTGATCTGATGCCCAAACTGCCGATTTACGTCAACTTATTGAGTAAAGAGGCACAAGCGGTGATTGGTCAAGTGCATGACAATACCCGTCCAGCGTTAACGCTACTAGAGCGTGAAGGGTTCACCTGCCGTAACTATGTAGACATTTTTGATGCAGGTCCAACGGTTGAATGCGATTTGCGCAATATCGAATCCGTACGTCACTCGGTGCGAGCTAAAGTGGAAGTGGCCGAGCATTCAAGCTCGCAAGATTATCTTATCTGCAATAGCTCGTTTGAAAACTTTCGTGCTACTGCTGCAAAAGGTGCTTATAACCGCGAAACGGAAACGGTGATCATCTCACCTAAAGTGGCGCAAGCTCTATTGGTTGATAGTGGTGGTTTTGTTCGAATTTTGGCGCAGTAAAATAGGTACATTGGAAGGTAAGGATTAACAGATGACTCAGTGGATTGCAGGTGAATGGTTAGCTGGACAAGGCGAGGCAATGCTTTCGCTTAGTCCCTATAACAATGAGACGATTTGGCAGGGCGATAGCGCCACACCCGCGCAAGTAGAAGCTGCGGTAACGGCGGCAAGAGTCGGATTTATAGAGTGGAAAAAACGTCCTTTTGTTGAGCGTGAGCAATATGTCTTAGCCTTCGCTGAAAAAGTGAAACAGCGCAGTGAAGAGCTTGCACAGATCATCGCCAAAGAGACAGGAAAGCCACTCTGGGAAACGCGTACTGAAGCGGCAGCGGTGGCGGGTAAAATCGCTATATCAATTCGAGCTTATCATGATCGCACTGGTGAAAACACACGCGAAGCGGCGGGTAATCAACTGGTATTACGTCATCGTCCATTGGGTGTTCTTGCGGTTTTTGGTCCGTATAATTTTCCTGCCCACCTGCCGAATGGTCATATTGTGCCTGCACTTTTAGCGGGTAATACGGTTGTGTTTAAACCTTCAGAGCAGACTCCGTGGACGGGTGAGTTTGTGATGAAGTTGTGGCAAGAAGCAGGCCTACCTGCGGGTGTACTTAACCTAGTGCAGGGCGCGAAGGAAACGGGTATTGCGCTTGCTCAGGCCAAAGGTATTGATGGCCTTCTTTTTACTGGCAGCGCAAATACAGGTCATTTACTCCATCGCCAGTTTGCTGGGCAGCCGGGGAAAATGCTGGCTTTAGAAATGGGCGGCAACAACCCAATGGTCATCTCTAAGCAGTATGGCGAGCTTGATGCGGCAGTGTATACCATTATTCAATCCGCATTTTTAAGTGCAGGCCAGCGCTGTACTTGCGCACGGCGTCTTTACGTTCCTGAAGGGAATGAAGGTGATCTGTTACTTGAAAAGCTGGTCAGTGCCACTCAAAAATTGCGTATTGATCATCCCTTTGCTGAGCCAGCACCTTTTATGGGGCCACAAATATCACAAGCGGCGGCGCAGTTCATTCTTGCTGCTCAGGACAATTTACGCGCCTTGGGTGGCGTCAGCTTGCTGGCCGCGACACCTTTGCAGGCGGCGTTTGTCACTCCGGGCATTATTGATGTCACCGCAGTTAGCCAATTGCCTGATGAAGAGTATTTCGGGCCATTGTTACAAGTCGTGCGTTACCAAAGCTTAGATCAAGCGGTGCAACTGGCTAATGAAACTCGCTTTGGTTTATCGGCAGGCTTAGTGTCGACCAATGATGCCGAATGGGACTACTTTGTCGATCATATCCGCGCTGGCATTGTAAATCGTAATCGACCATTAACCGGAGCCAGTGGTGATGCACCGTTTGGTGGGCCGGGAGCATCGGGAAATTTAAGACCAAGCGCCTATTACGCGGCCGATTACTGCGCATACCCAATGGCATCAATGGAAGGTTGTTCGACTGAACTGCCTGCCACGCTCAGCCCAGGGGTTGAGCTATAGCAGTAAACTTTATCTAAAACCCATGCCTACTAGCATGGTTTAAACCGAGCACAGACAAGGAGGCGTTATGACGCCAACCGTTTTATTTCAATCATTATGGAATGACTACATTCAGCGCCTTTGCCCTTCTGCCGACAAAGTCCATCACTTGCTTCAAGAAGACGAAGCCTTGATTAATGACCATATTGCGTTGCGAACCTTCAATGTTGCGCCATTAGGTATTGAAACGCTGGCTAAGCCTTTTCTTGCCTTAGGCTACCTTGCCTGTGGTGATTATGTGTTTGAAAGTAAGAAGCTGGTAGCGAAGCACTATGAACACCCTGATCCGACCCAGCCTAAAGTATTCATAAGCGAGCTGAAAGTGGAAGAGTGCTCACCTGCACTCCAAGCCATTGTGGAGAAGCTGGTACATCAAGTCGATAGCAATAAATTAAACAGCAGTGACTTTTTATATGGCGGTCGCCTGTGGCAACTAAGCTACAGCGATTATTTGCAGCTTGCCAACGAAAGTGAATACGCCGCTTGGTTGGCGGCGCATGGCTATGGCGCAAACCATTTCACTGTTAGTGTTAATCAACTGCAGGCGTTTAATGAAGTGAAAGCGGTCAATGATCATCTACGCCAAGCGGGTTTTACCATCAATGAAAATGGTGGAGAAGTGAAAGGTACGCCGGATGTGCTGCTTGAGCAGTCGTCGACCATGGCCGATAAAGTACCGGTGCAATTTACGGAAGGAGTGGAGGTGATTCCCGGTGGATTCTATGAATTTGCCAAACGCTATCCAATGGTCAACGGTGAACTCTACAGTGGTTTTGTGGCGGCCTCTGCAGATAAGATATTTGAAAGTACAGACATGCAATAGCCTCTCATCTTTTTACTTTCGTACTGAAATATCGCCAAAGAAAAAGCCACCTGAGTTCCCCAAGGTGGCTTTATGCATTCAGTCTCATTCGTTTTGATTGAAATTAACGAGTTCCGTACACCACGATAGTTTTACCGTGGGCAGAAATTAAATTCTGCTCTTCGAGCATCTTCAAAATACGTCCCACAGTTTCACGAGAACAGCCTACAATTTGGCCGATCTCTTGACGGGTGATTTTGATTTGCATGCCATCTGGGTGCGTCATTGCATCAGGTTGTTTCGCCAGGTTAAGTAGCGTTTGTGCAATACGGCCCGTCACGTCTAGGAAGGCTAAATCGCCTACTTTTTGACTGGTGACTTGCAGGCGTCGAGAAATTTGTGCAGACAGACGCATTAAGATGTCTGGGTTCACTTGGATAAGCTGACGGAATTTCTTAAAAGAGATTTCCGCAACTTCACAAGGTGATTTTGCACGGACCCAAGCAGTACGCTCTTGGTCTTCTTCAAATAGACCAAGCTCACCGATAAAGTCACCTTGGTTGAGGTAAGAGAGGATCATCTCTTTACCTTCTTCGTCTTTAATCAATACCGCTACCGAGCCTTTGACGATGTAGTACAGCGTCTCTGCTTTTTCGCCCGCATGAATCAACGTGCTTTTCGATGGGTATTTATGAATATGACAGTGTGAAAGAAACCACTCTAGTGTTGGATCGGTTTGAGGTTTACCTAGAACCATAATATCTCACTTCCTCTGCAGGGTACGCTTGCCGCTTTCCATATTGTAGCTAAGCCTAAAATAAGCTTACTAGGATAAGAGCACTTTCCAAATGCTGCAAGCTAACTTGTGTTTCGGTTAAGGATAGTATCCTTTTTCAGAAACGATTTCTTGATTTTAATCGTGTCAGTGGCATGATTTTTTACGCAAAACTGTGCACATGATCACGGTATGAAAAGTAACCGTCAACTTGTCCGATCACTTAGCCAATTTTACCTGTTTCAATCAATTGTTGCAGGATCGGTCTGACGATCAATTCCATCGCAAAACTCATCTTGCCACCCGGTACCACAATGGTGTTGTGGCGCGACATAAAAGAGCCATCAATCATGGCGAGCAAATAGGGGAAATCAACATTCTTTATACCGCGCAGACGGATCACGACGAAGCTTTCATCCAAACTAGGGATGCCCTTGGCGTTAAGTGGGTTTGAAGTATCAACCGTTGGCACCCGTTGAAAGTTGATGTGAGTTCGCGAGAATTGAGGGGTGATGTAATTGAGGTAATCGTCCATTGAACGAACGATAGAATCCATCACTGCTTCACGTGAATGGCCTCGATCACGAGTATCACGCACGTACTTTTGTATCCACTCAAGGTTAACGATTGGCACCATGCCTATCAAAAAATCGACATGCTGCGCGACGTTAACATCGCCATCAACCACACCGCCATGCAGACCTTCGTAAAACATCACATCCGAGTTTTCTGGTAAATCTTGCCAAGGTGTAAAGGTACCGGGCATTTGATTGTAGGGCACAGCTTCGTCAAAAGAGTGCAGATAACGACGAACTTGGCCTGTGCCTAATTTCCCATATTGGCGGAAAAATTCTTCCAATGCAGGAAAATCATTGGCTTGTGGACCAAAGTAGCTGATGTGCTTCCCTTGTTCGCGCGCTTTACGAATTTCCACATCCATTTCTGGCCGGGTAAAGCGGTGGAAGCTATCCCCTTCAACCCATGCTGGTTTTATGTTCATCATATTGAACATTTTGCGAAAGGCTTCAGAGGTCGTAGTTGTACCGGCACCGGACGAGCCGGTGACAGCGATAATTGGATGTTTTGCTGACATGACAAACCCTGTCTGTATGTAACGTACTTGTTATCGATGGCTGCAATATAGCACGAAAAGAGTAGATTGTTTTGTGCGGAAATTATTTACGCAATTGAATATCCACACTTTCATGCAACTCAGAATAGACGATGATCGCTTCCCCTGTTGCGAGCTGTTTCTTTATTTGCTCGATTTTTTGCTGCAATGGTACTTCCTGCTCTCCGTAATCAGTACCTTCGCGTAATACAAACGTTTCAATCAAATTATCCAGTGTTTCAGGCGCAATGTGCTGCCAAGGAATAAGCATGACGACCTCTTAAACTGTCATGGAGAAAAGGGTATCGATTTAAAGCGATATGTGATTAATCATGCGTTGCATTGATGGTCAATAGGGTTGCCGTGACGCAGATCTTCGTAATAGGTTGGAAGTGCTTCTTCGAGCCAAAATTTAGGCTTAAGCGCGCTACCGCTGAGAAAACCGACATGGCCACCTTGGGTAAATAAGCGGTAATGGATGTTCTCTGGTAAGGCAAATTTTGGGATCACGGCATCCGTCATAAAGGGGTCATCTTGCGCTTGAATGATTTGTAGCGGCACGCGAATTTGTGTCAGCTTTGAAAGGCCTGAGCACTGCTGGTAGTAATCCTGCGCATCTTGAAAACCATGCAAAGGCGCGGTGATGAGATTGTCAAATTCGTAAAGTTTTTTGATGTGTTTAATTTGATGGTGAGAAATACCTAACTCATTATGTAAAAGATGCTGTTTCTTTAGTGCATTTTTTTTCAATGATGTCAGTAAGTAAGCGCGATAAACCTTTGAAAATCCCTGTTCAATACGTGTGGAACACGCTGCCAGATCGAGTGGAGCAGAGACAACGGTTGCCGCGCTAACGATCGGGTCGTGACTATATTGTGCTAAGTAATTAACCAACATATTGCCGCCAAGAGAAATGCCCACTGCCGCGATAGGTCGATTCGGGCATTGCTTGCGTATGTATTCGAGCACAAAGCGTGCATCTTCAACTTCACCAGAATGGTAAGCACGCGCCAGATGGTTCGGTTTGCCGCTACAGCCGCGAAAATGCATCATGACCGATAACCATCCCTGCTGTGCGAAGGCGTACATTAAGCCATTGGCATAAGGGCTATGAAAACTGCCTTCTAAGCCATGAAACAAGACGAATAGGGGTTTATTTTGTACTCGCTCTGAGCGCCAATCATCACTCCAAGCAAGGTCTAAAAAATCACCATCAGGTGTAAACAGCGTTTGCCACAGCGGCTCAAAACGTGCGCGTTTGCGCAACAAACGAGGAAGCAGAGTCTGAAGGTGTGGATTTGTTAGCCCAGTAGCAGCGATAAATGGAGTCATAACCATAGCGTATTATTTTTATGAATTGCGACCAGTATACACTGAGAGAGCAATTGATGTAGTTACGGTTTTTGAGAATGAGGCGCTGGGGTTTTAAAGGCGAGATGCAAATGCTCACAGCCAAGCTGGCGACAGTAACGCAGCGTTAATTGTTCACCATGGTTATTCTGCAATGCCAATGCGTTGATACATTCCACAAGGTCAGCTTGCTGCTGCTTTTCAAGTTGCAGCTCAAATTGCAGCGCCTCGCGGTACAGCGTATCTGGCACCATGCTCTTCAAACGTCGTCTTAACTCTCGGTAACTGTGCAACAGCGCTTCTGAACGACCGATGCATTGAGTGACATTTTGCCAGTCAGCATCGGCAACCGTCACTTGTTGCTCATCAAGCCATTTGAGTAGCAGCAATAAGTTGACGTTGCCGTGGAAGTTATTTTGTAAACTTAAGCACGCCTCTTTCACTTCTCGCACGCTGTAGTATTGCAAACTGAATTGCCATAAGCGTTCTAAGGTCAGTGATAATCGTACGTGCTCTTGGCTCATCTTAGCGACTGAATTCCTGCTCTAGTTGTTCGAGTGTCTCTTGTTCCGACATCCATTCCATTTCGATTGCTTCAAGTGCCGATTTGCTGCGAGCTTGAAGCGCAATCACTTCGGTAAGTTTAGCTTTGTTTTCGGCTTCATACAGCGAAGTATCAGACAATTGCTCTTCAGTTTGCGCCAGTGCCGCGTTCAATGTGTCCATTTTCGCTTCGAGTTGTGTCAGTTTTTTGCGAATTGGTGCGGTTTGGATGCGAAATTCCGCTTCTCGGCGCTTTTGATCTTTTTTGGCAGCGGCACTGTTGCTGCTGTCTTTGGCAGGTTGCTGAGATTGAACTTCTCTACGTTCCGCTTTCTGTTGTTCTGTCAGCCACTTGTAGTAGTCGGTCAAATCCCCATCGAAAGGCGCGACTTGACGATCGTGCACCAAGTACAAGTCATCGGTGGTTGCGCGCAGTAGATAGCGATCATGGCTGACGATGACCATCGCGCCTTCAAAGGTTTGCAGGGCAAACGTTAGGGCTTGACGCATATCCAAGTCTAAGTGGTTGGTGGGTTCATCAAGCAGCAGCAAGTTCGGTTTTTGCCACACAATTAGCGCAAGCACTAAGCGAGCCTTTTCACCCCCGGAAAACGGAGCGATTTTTTCTAGCGCTTTGTCGCCTTGGAAACCAAAGCTACCCAGATAATTACGCAGCTCAAGTTCGTTTTTATCTGGGGCGATTTGCATCATGTGCTGCAGAGGGGTCTCTTCTGGATGCAGTGTTTCTAACTGATGCTGGGCAAAGTAACCAATTTTTACACCTTGCGAATAAGTGAGATCGCCGCCTTGTGGTTTTAACTCACCGGAGAGCAATTTAATTAATGTTGATTTACCCGCACCGTTACGCCCGAGTAATCCAATACGGCTTCCCGGTACAAGGTTGAGGCGAATTTTTTCTAAAATTAAACGTTCACCATACCCGGCGTAGACTTCGTCCATCATCATGATTGGGTTAGGCAGTGCTGAAGGCTCTCGAAATTCGAAATTAAATGGGTTATCAAATTGAGCTGGCAGCACTTTTTCCATTCGTTCCAACGCTTTGATACGACTTTGTGCTTGGCGAGCTTTGGAGGCCTTGTAGCGGAAACGGTCGATGTAGCTTTGCATGTGCACCATCTGCTTTTGCTGCTTCTGGTACATGGCTTGCTGCAAGATCAGTTTTTGCGCTCGTTGATTTTCAAACGATGAGTAGTTTCCGGTGTATTCATTCATGGTTTGATTTTCGATATGGATGATGCGTCCGACGATCGGATCAAGAAAATCGCGGTCATGGGAAATCAAGATCAAGGTGCCGGGATAGTTTTGTAACCAACGTTCAAGCCACATGACGGCGTCCAAATCCAAGTGGTTGGTTGGTTCATCAAGCAGCAGTAAATCCGAGCGGCACAACAGCGCTTGCGCTAAGTTTAAGCGCATCCGCCAACCACCCGAAAATTGCGTTAAACTCCATCCCATCTGTTCTTGGCTAAACCCCAAACCATCAAGCAGTTCAGAAGCACGGGCACGAATACTGTATCCGCCGATGGTTTCAATTTTTCCATGCAGCTCTGCAACCAAGGTTCCTTGGTCAGCCTCTTCAGCAACGCTGAGGCGTCGTTCTAATTCACGATATTCACGATCGCCATCGATGACATATTCAATCGCATTGCGATCAAGAGCCGGAGTTTCTTGGGCAACCCAAGCCAATTCCCAGTGAGCTGGTTTACTGAAGGAGCCAGCGTCAATAGATAGCTCATCTTTGAGTAGGGCAAAGAGCGTTGATTTGCCACAGCCATTTTTGCCTACTAGGCCAACTTTATCGCCCGGCTGGATAGTTGCAGAGGCCTTTTCAAGGAGCGGTTTACCGCCGCGCAGTAATTGAATATCAGAGAAGGTAATCATAAAAATCTATTTTTCATATCGAGACGTTATCGCGTGGAATAGTAGGGGCAATAAGGATAAATGTCGATCATTATGCAAATTGCGTTATTATGCTTAATAACATATTGATAACTATTGGGAGCGCAGACAAAAATGTCCACCACCGTCATGCCTGACCAAATTACACCTAAAATATTGGTGATTTATGCGCATCCTGAGCCATTAAACTCCATCGCCAATCAAACTATGCTGCACAATATTGCGTCACTTTCCCACGTCACAGTGCATGACTTGTATGCAACCTATCCCGATTTTTTTATCGATGTGCACGCAGAGCAGCAAAAACTACTTGAGCATGATGTGATTGTGTTTCAACACCCTCTTTATATGTATTCCTGCCCAGCGCTACTCAAAGAGTGGTTTGATCGCGTGCTTGCCAAAGGGTTTGCCTTCGGCGGACAGACGGCGTTGCATGGTAAATACTGGCGTAGCGTCATCACCACGGGCGGAAAAAAAGAAGCGTTTGATGAGCGGGGCTACAACAAATACCCACTGGATCAAATTCTCCAACCATTTGAATTAACCGCGGCTCTGTGTTGTATGAACTGGATGGAACCGTTAGTGCTCTACTGGTCACGTAATGTGAGTGATATGGAGCGCTATCAACACGCTGAGCATTATCGACACTGGTTGCAACACCCACTGGCCACACAAGGAGAGCTTGATGGCGTTAAGCGGTGATTTTTTACAAAGCAGCGTGGTGTTTTTAACCGCGGCTGTGGTGGCCGTACCGATTGCTCAGCGTGCAGGGCTGGGTTCGGTGCTCGGCTATTTGTTAGCTGGTGTAGCCATAGGCCCTTGGGGGCTCGGTTTAATCAGTGATGTGCAAGCCATATTACACTTTGCTGAATTTGGCGTAGTGCTGCTGTTGTTTCTGATTGGGCTGGAATTAAATCCCAAAAAATTGTGGCAGATGCGTGGGCCGATCCTTGGTTTGGGTGGCGCGCAGGTGGTGGTCAGTACCTTAGTCATCGCCAGTATTGCTTATCTATTAGGCGTTAACTGGCAGAGTAGTTTAGTGATTGGTATGGGCCTTGCGCTCTCTTCGACAGCAATCGCATTACGCGTAATTGAAGAACAAGGGCTAACACGCAGTGAAGCTGGCCAGTCTGGTTTTGCGGTACTGCTTTTTCAAGATATCGCTGTCATCCCAATGTTGGCCTTTTTGCCTTTGCTGGCAGGCAACGCGGGTGGAAGCTGGTTAGATATGATTTGGATGTTGGGTGGTATTACCGCTTTGCTGGTGGCGGGGCATTTCCTCTTGAGCCCACTGTTTCGTTATATTGTGACCAGTGGCGTGCGAGAGCTTTTTACCGTTGCTGCCTTACTGTTGGTAATTGGTATTGCACTGCTGATGCAGCAGCTTGGCTTGTCAATGGCGCTCGGTACTTTCCTGGCTGGTGTGCTGCTGGCTGAAAGTGAATTTCGCCATGAACTAGAAATCGCGATTGAACCGTTTAAAGGGTTATTGCTCGGGCTATTTTTTATTGCCGTTGGAATGGCGGTTAATTTGGGCTTATTGGCGCAAGCGCCGCTGCAAGTGTTGGCGGCTGTATTCGGTCTAGTGGTGCTCAAAGGAGGAATCCTTTATCTCCTCGCGCGTTTGTCGGGTACGCGTTCTAAAGCGCGCAGCAAAATGGCGGCGATCCTCAGCCAAGGCGGCGAGTTCGCGTTCGTGATTTTCACTGCGGCAAGCGCACAGGGTGTGCTATCACCGGATCAAGTGGCCTTTTTGCTCGTTGTGGTCAGTCTGTCGATGGTCACCACACCTTTATTACTGACGATTCAGGACAAATGGTTTGCGCGAAAATTGAACCTCAGCAGTGACGATGAGATGCATTCCGATGTCGTCAATAAACAGCCGCAAATCATCATTGCGGGTTTTGGCCGTTTTGGGCAAATTGTAGGGCGTTTGATGTACGCCAATAAGATTAAAATTACCGTATTAGAAAGCGATGCCAGTCAAATTAAATTATTGAGAGAGTACGGTTATAACGTTTTTTATGGTGATGCAACTCAACTTGAACTGTTGCGCGCCGCGGGTGCAGAAGAAGCTGAGGCGATTGTCATCTGTACTGATGCGCCCGATGAAGTGATGAAAATTGTCGAGCTTTGTCAGCACCATTTCCCGCAGTTAAAGATCTTAGCTCGCGCTCGTAGCCGGGTAGAGGCGTATCAGTTACTCAGCCATGGGGTCGATAAATACTCGCGGGAAACTTTCTTAGGCGCTTTGGACCTCGGCCGACAAGTACTGGTCGAATTGGGCATGCACCCTTACCAAGCCAAGCGCGCCGAAGCACATTTTAGAAAACTCGATAATGCGATGCTCAAAGAGCTGCTACCGCAACATAACCAAGACAAACAACTCGCACTGCGCGCCAAAGAGGCACGTAAAGAGCTGGAAGAAATATTTGGGCGTGAAATGGATAATGATCGCCAATCTCGTCATTATTGGGAAAAATAACGCCAATCAATATTCAGTTGTAGGATGTAACGTGAAACAGAAAAAACGCTTTATTGCCGGTGCAAAGTGCCCAAGTTGTCAGTCACAAGATACTCTGCGCTGGTGGGTTGAAAATAACATAGAGCTCGTTGAGTGTGTCGAGTGCGACTACCATGAGCAGCGAAAGCCCAAATCTGTAGAAAAAAGTGAACATGCTCGGCAAGAGATGATCGGGATTTTTAAACCAGAATAATTGAGTTTCTGGAATAGATCTTCATAATACGCCTCATACCGATCGATTTCTTAGGTTTGAAGATGACAACCTAGGAACAAACCTCCTTGGAGTTGTTATGAAAATTGAAAAGAACGTGGTTGTAAGCCTAGCCTACCAATTAGTATTGGAAGATGGTGCAGTCGTAGACCAATCAACAGTTGATGCACCACTAGATTACCTTCACGGTCACAACAATCTAATCACTGGCCTTGAAAATGAGTTAGAAGGAAAAGTTGTGGGCGATAAGTTCACAGCAACTATCGCTCCTGAAGAAGCGTACGGTGAATACAACGATGAGCTTGTACAACGTGTACCTGCTGAAGTTTTCCAAGGCGTTGATGAAATTGAAGTGGGTATGCGTTTTCTAGCGGATACTGACCAAGGCCAAATTCCAGTTGAAATCACGGAAGTGGATGGTGACGAAGTAGTAGTTGATGGTAACCACATGTTGGCTGGCCAAACATTAACGTTTGATGTAGAAGTCGTTGCGATTCGCGCTGCAACTGAAGAAGAGATCCAACATGGTCACATTCACCAAGCTGGTGGCTGTGGACATGGCCACGACCATGACCACGATCATGATCATGAAGGTGGTTGCTGTGGTGGTGAAGGCCATGACCATGGTGAGAAAAAAGAAGGTTGTTGCGGTGGCGGCAGCTGCGGTTCACATTAATCATTTTTTGGTTGGTAGTGCCAAAGTAGGCAGTAATAACCGACTGATACAATGAAATGGAAAGCGTTAATCGTCATGCGATTAGCGCTTTTTTGTTGCTTGTTAATTATTACAGTACTCACTTGCCGTCTACCTGCAACTTCAAGTTATTTGGGTATAGTTAATGTGTAGAACAGAAGTGTATTGCCTCTCAATTTATTAAGTTAAGGAATTCTCATGTCACAACCTTTTGCTATAGCAATTCATGGCGGCGCCGGAACCATCATTCGTCAACAAATGAGCGAATCATTAAAGCACGATATTTTGAACACGCTAGAAAGTGCTGTCCGAGCGGGGCATCAAGTACTGGCACAAGGTGGTGATGCACTGGATGCGGTGGTGGAGGCTGTGAAAATACTTGAGGACTCTCCGTTGTTTAACGCAGGAAAAGGTTCGGTGTTAACGCATCAAGAGATGGTGGAGATGGACGCCTCTGTCATGCATGGCAAAATGATGGACGCAGGCGCGGTCGCTGGGGTTCGGCACATTAAAAATCCGGTGCAGCTCGCGCGTGATGTAATGAAGCACAGTGATCATGTGTTGTTGATTGGTGAGGGCGCAGAAGCGTTTGCTTTTACTCAAGGGCATCAATATACAGAACAAGATTACTTTTTTACTGAGCGTCGTTATGAACAGTTGCTAGCGATGAAAAGCAACAATCAATTTGCTTTGTCGGAATCAAAATTCCCAGATGACAAGAAATTTGGCACTGTTGGCGCAGTTGCATTGGATAAACAAGGCAACCTTGCGTCTGCTACTAGTACCGGTGGCATCACGAATAAAAAATTTGGTCGCGTCGGCGATTCTCCCATCATAGGTGCAGGAACGGTGGCTGAAAATGGTAATGTGGCGGTATCGACAACGGGCATGGGGGAATATTTCATTCGTAAAATGGTTGCCAGTGACGTTGCCGCTCGCATGCGTTATTTAAAAGAAGATGTTCATACCGCATGTGAAACCATTATTCAGGGTGAACTTAAAACGCTCGGTGGTGAGGGTGGATTGATCGCCATTGATGCGCAAGGCGACATTCATTTTGCAATGAACAGTTCTGGTATGTACCGTGCTTGTGTTGATCGTCAAGGAGAGCTGATCGTAAAAATATATTCGGATGAGTAACTTACGTGCCTAATAACTGAATCATTTATTAAGTTATATTTTTATGACATTTTCGTGTTTAAAAAAGGACTGCAAGGAAAAGGATTCGGTGCTAGAATCCTTTTTTAACTAGCAATCAGACTTGGAAAGATGGGAAATAACGTAGTCGTTCTAGGCACCCAATGGGGTGACGAAGGCAAAGGTAAAATCGTAGACCTTTTAACTGAAGATGCAAAATACGTGGTTCGCTACCAAGGCGGCCATAATGCAGGCCACACTTTGGTCATTGACGGTGAAAAAACCGTTCTTCATTTAATTCCATCCGGCATTCTTCGCAATAAAGTGAAATGCATCATCGGCAACGGTGTTGTGCTTTCACCTGACGCACTAATCAATGAAATGAAGCCTCTAGAAGAGCGTGGTATTCCAGTCCGCGAACGTCTTTTCATTTCTGAAGCTTGCCCACTTATTCTTCCTTACCACATTGCGCTTGACCAAGCTCGTGAAACGGCTCGTGGTAAAAAAGCAATTGGTACGACAGGTCGTGGTATCGGTCCTGCTTATGAAGACAAAGTGGCTCGTCGTGGTTTACGCGTTGGTGACTTGTTCGATATGGCTTCATTTGCAGAAAAGCTAAAAGAAGTGATGGAGTTCCATAACTTCCAACTTGAGCATTTCTACAAAGCTGAACCAGTAAGCTACGAATCCGTACTTGAGCAAGCACAAGGCTATGCTGATTTGCTGACTTCGATGGTGATCGACGTGACCGATGAACTTGATGCAGCGCGTAAGCGTGGCGACAAAATCATGTTCGAAGGTGCGCAAGGTACTATGCTTGATATCGACCACGGTACTTACCCATACGTAACGTCTTCTAACACGACTGCTGGTGGTGTTGCTGCAGGTTCTGGTTTCGGCCCTCGTCATCTAGGTTATATTCTAGGTATCGCGAAAGCTTACTGTACTCGCGTTGGTGCAGGTCCATTCCCAACCGAATTGGATGATGAAATCGGTAATCACCTAGGCACGAAAGGCCATGAGTTTGGTGCAACAACAGGCCGTAAGCGCCGTTGTGGTTGGTTTGATGCGGTAGCGATGCGTCGCGCCAT
Organism: Vibrio sp. 1151_11; assembly: GCF_029478525.1. Lineage (NCBI taxonomy): Bacteria > Pseudomonadati > Pseudomonadota > Gammaproteobacteria > Vibrionales > Vibrionaceae > Vibrio > Vibrio sp. 1151_11. The sequence goes on from NZ_SHMN01000005.1 coordinate 95,518, forward strand.
TCAAATTAACTCAGTCACAGGCTTCTGCTTGACTAAACTTGACGTACTTGATGGTCTAGAAGAGCTAAAAATCTGTACGGGTTACCAAATGCCAGATGGCTCAATTGCTCAAGTATCACCAATGGCAGCTGACGCTTTTGAAGCGGTAACACCTATTTACGAAACTATGCCTGGTTGGTCTGAAAATACCTTCGGTGCTAAATCAATTGATGCCCTGCCACAAGCGGCGCTTGATTACATCAAACGTATTGAAGAGTTGACTGGTGTACCTGTTGACATCGTTTCTACAGGTCCAGATCGTAACGAAACCATTATCAAGGTTCACCCATTTTCAGTTTAATGGTTGATTGATAAACGTTTTTAAAACCGGCTTTCAGAGCCGGTTTTTTTATACCTGTATTGATGATATTTTGTCCTTGGTGTGGCAATAAATGGCCGAATAACGGCAAATTTTGTCTAAAGAGTTTGCCGCACTGGTCGATAAAGTTATCAAGCCCAGCCCTAGATGAAACTGAGGCTATAATTTTAAGGCTATCGATAGACATAAAGAGTGCAGGTATGAAGCTACGAACGGTAGCAGCTTCATTGTTTTTAGCGCTGACCTCATCCTTGAGTCATGCCAACGTGGCGGAAGTGGGTGAGCCAGTCCCTATTTACACCGAAGCTGAACTAATCAAGTTAATTGAGCAAAATAAACATTTAGAGCAAGTCAAGGCCGACAACTGCCAATTGGTAGAAGATATTGTTGCGCGTGCTACTCGCATCAGCCTGCCTTCCTACGAGTTTTTGTATGGAGATATGCTAGCGTGGGGGGTCTGTGTAGATCAAGATGTCGAACTTGGCTTGTACTATATGGAAAATGCAGCTCATCAAGGTTTACCCGCTGCGTTAGAGCAGCTTGGGCGTTATTATTCGCGTGGTACTTTAGTACAGCAGGATAAAGAGCGAGCTATTCCCTATCTGCGTGAAGCCGCTGCGATGGGCAATATTAATGCTCGTATCCATCTAGCTGAGCTTTTGCTGCGTGATTATGGCAGCCCGCTTGATTATGAAGATGCTTATCGCTGGCTTTATAATTCGGTGACTATCGATCAAAGAATACATTCTCGGATCTCTATGCTCCGGCAGGGGTTAGAGCAGCGAATGCCACAAAATGTGGTTGCGCGAGCCAAGCGCAGAGATACGTTTTGGTAGCCTTCATTATTGCTTTTCTTATTTCGCCCACACGGTTGGGCGAAGTCATTTCTGCGCTTTTCCTCTAACGCATTAGCCTATAATAATCAATACGCTGCTGTAGCTTCTGCCGTGAGTCAGTTATACTCTGGCTATCTCTCCTTGCTTTAGCAGGTCTGCCTATGTCTGAAATTATCAATAACGATCCTTTTGCGGATCGAGAATCTAGCAATTACGAAAATCCAATTCCAAGCCGAGAATTCATCCTCGAATTTCTAACCGAAGCCAATGTACCGATGAATCGTAATGATCTTTTTGAGGCATTGGGTTTATCTGGTGAAGAGCAATACGAAGGGCTACGCCGTCGTTTGCGTGCGATGGAGCGAGATGGCCAATTGGTATTTACTCGTCGCCAATGCTATGCATTGCCAGAAAAACTGGAAATGATCAAAGGTCACGTAATCGGACATAAAGATGGTCATGGGTGGGTTCGTCCTGATGGCAGCGTTGGCAAAGATAACGATGTTTTGCTACCTCATCACCAAATGCGTACCATTATTCATGGCGACTACGTGCTGGTACAACCGACAGGCACGGATAAAAGAGGCCGTAAAGAAGGGCGTTTGGTTCGAGTGTTGGAAGAACGCAAAACTCAACTTGTTGGGCGTTTCTTCCTCGAAAATGGCTACTCTTATGTCGTGCCCGATGATTCACGCATCACTCAAGACATCTTGATCCCTAATGAGCACAAAGGCGGAGCTCGCATGGGGAACGTGGTGGTGATTGAAATTACCGATCGCGGTGCCAGAGCAAGAGGAATGACAGGCAGGGTTGTTGAAGTACTTGGGGAAAATATGGCTCCCGGTATGGAGACACAAATAGCGATTCGCACTCACCAGATCCCTCATGAGTGGCCGCAAGAAGTATTAAAGCAAGTCGAAAACCTGAGAGAAGAAGTTCCAGAAGAGGCGAAGCAAGGGCGCGTGGATCTGCGTCAATTACCTTTAGTGACTATTGATGGTGAAGACGCGCGTGACTTTGATGACGCGGTTTATTGCGAAGCCAAAAAAGGTGGTGGCTGGCGTCTCTGGGTTGCGATTGCTGACGTAAGTTATTATGTGCGCCCCGATACGGCTTTGGATAAAGAAGCGATCAACCGTGGTAACTCAGTTTACTTCCCATCGCAAGTCGTCCCTATGCTACCGGAAGTACTGTCGAACGGTCTTTGTTCACTTAATCCACAAGTCGACCGTCTATGCATGGTGTGCGAGATGACAGTCTCTGCAACGGGCAAAATTTCGGGTTACAAACATTACGAAGCCGTGATGAACTCTCATGCCCGTTTAACTTACAACAAAGTACACGCCATTCTTGAAGGGGATGAAGAGCTACGCGAACGTTATCAAGCTGTGGTTCCTCATCTTGAAGAACTCTATTCGATGTATAAGGTGCTAAAAGCAGCGCGTGATGAGCGTGGCGGTATCGAATTTGAAACGATTGAAACTAAGTTTATCTTTAATGCTGAGCGTAAAATCGACAGCATTGAACCTGTTGTCCGTAATGATGCGCATAAAATAATCGAAGAGTGCATGATCCTCGCTAATATTGCTTCAGCATCGCTGGTGGAAAAAGCGAAAGAGCCCGCTCTGTACCGTATCCATGAATCACCGGGAGAAGAGCGTTTGACCGGTTTTAGGGATTTCTTAGGCGAGCTTGGTTTGAACTTAGCGGGTGGGCTAGAGCCTTCGCCAACCGATTACGCTAACTTAATGAAACAGATTGGTGAGCGCCAAGACAAAGAGTTGATCCAAACCATGTTACTGCGTTCCATGAAGCAGGCTGTGTATAACGCGGATAACTGTGGTCACTTTGGTTTAGCGCTCAAACGCTATGCGCACTTTACTTCACCTATTCGTCGCTACCCTGATCTCCTATTGCACCGCGCAATTAAATATTTGATTGCCAAAGAATCGGGTAATCACACCGACCGTTGGACAACCACAGGTGGTTATCACTACTCTTTTGATGACATGGACTTCTATGGTCAGCAATGTTCAATGACAGAACGCCGTGCTGATGATGCGACGCGTGAAGTATCCGATTGGCTCAAGTGTGAATACATGCAAGATCATGTAGGCGAAGAGCTTGATGGAGTCATAGCCAACGTGACAGGTTTCGGTTTCTTCGTTCGTTTAACTGAGTTGCACATTGATGGATTGGTCCATATTTCAACGCTAGCGAATGACTACTATCAATTTGATCCCGTGGGACAACGATTGATCGGCGAAAGTTTTGGCAACATCTATCGCTTAGGTGACGCCGTTAAAGTCAAAGTGTTATCCGTCAACTTGGATGATCGTCAAATTGACTTTGAAATCGTGGGCACTAGCCGTAAGCTGCGCGGAGAAGGCAAGACAGCGAAGAAACGTGCAACGGATGCACGAGAGAAAGCACGTGGCAAGAAGGTGACGTCAAGTAAAGGAAAGGCAACTCCTTTAGTTGAAGCGACTAAACGCCCAGATGAAAAAAGTAGTGAAGGCTCAAAACCTGAACGAAAAAAAAGCAAAACAACAAAAGCACGCAAAAAGAAACCCGCGGCCAAAGCAAATAAAGCGCGTGCTAGTAAATAACGATCAATGGGTAAATCATGAGTAACGAATGTATTTATGGTATTCACGCGGTCAGCGCTGTACTTGAAAAAGATCCAGCGCGATTGATAGAAGCGTTTGTACTAAAAGGGCGACAAGATGATCGCCTGCTTCCACTGTTAAATGAACTGCAACATTGCGGTGTCTCTATTCAACAGATGGGACGTAAAACATTGGATGACAAGGCTCAAGGGGCGAATCATCAGGGCATCATTGCTCGTGTAAAACCAGCAAAACAGCTTAATGAGCATGATTTAGAAGCAATCATCGCACAGCATGAACAACCGCTATTACTTGTTTTGGATGGTGTTACCGATCCGCATAATCTCGGCGCATGCTTACGTAACGCCGATGCTGCCGGGGTCGCTGCAGTGATCGTACCGAAAGATAAGTCAGCACCAATGACGGCAACGGTCAGCAAAGTCGCTTGTGGCGCTGCTGAAACTGTGCCTTTAGTACGAGTGACGAATCTTGCACGTACCATGCGCGCCCTTCAAGAACAAGGCGTATGGTTTGTTGGCACTGCCGGTGAGGCGACGCATGACATTTACCAAGCCAAACTGACAGGGCCCCTTGCGATTGTTATGGGCGCTGAAGGGGATGGTATGCGCCGTTTAACGCGCGAAACCTGCGATGATCTGATCAAAATACCGATGGCGGGCACCGTTTCTAGCCTGAACGTATCAGTAGCGGCTGGGATATGTCTGTTTGAAGCAGTGAGACAGCGCCAAGCTGTATAATTGTGCATCAGGGATAAAAGGATAGGGTAGTGAGTGCTCACCTCATCCTTCTATCCCTTCTATTACTTCCTCAGTGAAAGAAGAAATAGATAGTTTATAAGTTTAATTTCTACACAGCGCTTGCATGTGTAATGGTGATCTGTATAATGCACCGCACTGGTTAAATCCAGTTGTGAACCAATGAGCAGTGAGGAGTAAACTGACCTAGCTGTTAGTTTAGTAACGTATACTCAGCTTATGTTCGCAGTTAATACAATTAGCTCTGTTGCGTTTAGTAATAGATTAAAGTTAATCGAAAATTAACTGACAATGTGCCTAATTTTGGCACTACGGTTTCACATAAATCAATCGGCATTCTCTCGTTTTAACGAGTTTGAGTGGCGATATTGTTTGTGTAATTTTTAATTATTGGAGCTCTGTCTCATGCAGAACCAACGTATCCGTATCCGCCTAAAAGCGTTCGATTACAAACTAATCGATGCTTCTACAGCGGAAATCGTTGAAACAGCTAAGCGTACCGGCGCACAGGTTCGTGGTCCTATTCCACTTCCTACTCGTAAAGAGCGTTTCACTGTTCTTATCTCTCCACACGTCAACAAAGATGCTCGTGATCAGTACGAAATTCGTACTCACAAACGTCTAATCGACATCGTTGAGCCAACAGATAAAACTGTTGATGCACTGATGCGCCTAGATCTAGCTGCTGGCGTTGACGTACAAATCAGCCTAGGTTAAGGGAGATTAGAAGAATGATTGGTCTAGTCGGACGTAAAGTGGGTATGACCCGCGTATTTACTGAAGAAGGCGTTTCTATCCCAGTAACTGTTGTTGAGGTTGAAGCAAACCGTATTTCTCAAGTGAAAACTCTTGAGACTGACGGCTATGCAGCAATCCAGGTAACTACTGGTACTAAGAAAGCCAACCGTGTAACTAAACCAGAAGCTGGTCACTTTGCGAAAGCAGGTGTAGAAGCTGGTCGCGGTCTTTGGGAATTCCGTTTAGAAAACGGCGAAGAGTTTGAAGTTGGCACTGAGCTAAATGTAGAACTTTTCAACGAAGTTAAAAAAGTAGACGTTACTGGTACATCTAAAGGTAAAGGTTTCCAAGGTGCTGTTAAGCGCTGGAATTTCCGTACCCAAGATATGACTCACGGTAACTCTTTGTCTCACCGTGCACCGGGTTCAATTGGCCAATGTCAAACTCCAGGTCGCGTGTTCAAAGGCAAAAAAATGGCAGGTCACATGGGTGCTGAGCGTGTAACGACTCAAAACCTAGAGATCGTACGTGTTGACGCTGAGCGCAATCTGCTTCTTATTAAAGGTGCAGTACCAGGTGCAACTGGCGCTAACGTGATCGTCAAACCAGCTATTAAAGCATAACGTCTAGGAGTAAGTAATGGAATTGATGGTTAAAGGTGCTAACGCACTAACTGTTTCCGAAACTACTTTCGGACGTGAGTTCAACGAAGCCCTTGTACACCAAGTAGTTGTTGCGTATGCAGCAGGTGCTCGTCAAGGTACTCGTGCTCAAAAGACACGTTCAGAAGTTTCTGGCGGTGGCGCTAAGCCATGGCGTCAAAAAGGTACTGGCCGTGCACGTGCTGGTACAATTCGTAGCCCAATCTGGCGTACAGGTGGTGTTACTTTTGCTGCGAAACCACAAGATCACAGCCAAAAAGTAAACAAAAAAATGTACCGCGGTGCTATGAAGAGCATTCTTTCTGAACTAGTTCGTCAAGAGCGTTTAATCGTTGTTGATAACTTCTCAGTAGAAGCACCAAAAACTAAAGAGCTATTAGCTAAGCTTAAAGAACTTGAGCTTAACGATGTACTCATCGTTACTGGCGAAGTAGACGAGAATCTATTCTTAGCTGCTCGCAACCTATATAAAGTTGACGCACGTGACGTAGCGGGTCTTGACCCAGTTAGCCTAATTGCGTTTGACAAGGTTCTAATGACTGCAGAAGCAGTTAAGCAAGTTGAGGAGATGCTGGCATGATCAGTGAAGAGCGTCTACTAAAAGTTCTACGTGCACCGCACATCTCTGAAAAAGCAACTATGACTGCTGAGAAAGCGAACACTATCGTTTTCAAAGTAGCAAAAGATGCAACTAAGAAAGAGATCAAAGCAGCTGTAGAAAAGCTATTTGAAGTTGAAGTTAAGTCTGTAAATACTCTTATCACTAAGGGTAAGACCAAACGTCAAGGTCTACGCCAAGGTCGCCGCAGCGACGTTAAAAAAGCGTATGTGACTTTGAAAGAAGGTCAAGATCTTGACTTTGTTGGCGGCGCGGAATAACAGGAGTAGTTGAATAATGGCTATTGTTAAATGTAAGCCGACTTCCCCTGGTCGTCGTCACGTCGTTAAAGTTGTTAACGCTGACCTACACAAGGGTAAGCCATACGCACCTCTTCTAGAGAAAAACTCTAAGAATGGTGGTCGTAACAACAACGGTCGTATCACAGTACGTCATATCGGTGGTGGTCATAAGCAACACTATCGTTTGGTTGACTTCAAACGTACTAAAGATGGCATCCCAGCGAAAGTTGAGCGTCTAGAATACGATCCAAACCGTAGCGCAAATATCGCTCTAGTTCTGTACGCAGACGGCGAGCGTCGTTACATTATCGCACCTAAAGGTGTTCAAGCTGGTGATACAATCCAGTCTGGTGTTGATGCGCCAATTAAAGCAGGTAACACTCTGCCAATGCGCAACATCCCAGTGGGTTCTACTATTCACTGTGTTGAACTTAAGCCTGGTAAAGGTGCACAGCTAGCTCGTTCGGCTGGTGCATATGCTCAACTTGTCGCTCGCGACGGTACTTATGCAACTATCCGCCTACGTTCTGGTGAAATGCGCAAAGTACTTTCTGAAGGCCGTGCAACAATCGGTGAAGTTGGTAACTCTGAGCACATGCTACGTGAACTAGGTAAAGCTGGTGCTTCACGCTGGCGCGGCGTACGTCCAACTGTACGTGGTGTAGTAATGAACCCGGTTGACCACCCACACGGTGGTGGTGAAGGCCGCACATCTGGTGGTCGTCACCCAGTATCTCCTTGGGGTATGCCTACTAAGGGCTTCAAGACTCGTAGCAACAAACGCACCGACAAGTACATCGTACGTCGTCGTAATAAGTAATCTATATAAGAGGATAAGCCATGCCACGTTCTCTCAAGAAAGGTCCATTTATTGACCTACACTTGCTGAAGAAGGTAGAGAAAGCGGTGGAAAGCGGAGACAAAAAGCCTATTAAGACTTGGTCCCGTCGTTCAATGATCATTCCATCAATGATTGGTTTGACCATCGCTGTCCATAATGGTCGTCAGCACGTTCCAGTATTTGTCACTGATGAAATGATCGGTCACAAACTGGGCGAATTCGCACCAACTCGTACTTACCGTGGTCACGCTGCGGATAAGAAAGCTAAGAAGCGCTAAGGAGTAAATGATGGAAGCTATTGCTAAACATAACTTTGCTCGCATTTCTCCTCAGAAAGCTCGCTTAGTTGCAGATCTAATCCGTGGTAAATCTGTGGATCAGGCTCTTGAAATCCTAACTTTCAGCAACAAAAAAGCGGCTGTATTAGTTAAGAAAGTTCTAGAGTCAGCTATCGCTAACGCAGAACACAACGAAGGTGCAGATATCGACGATCTTAATGTCGCTAAAATCTTCGTAGATGAGGGCCCGGTCATGAAGCGTATTATGCCTCGTGCAAAAGGCCGTGCGGATCGTATCTTGAAGCGTTCAAGCCACATCACTGTTGTTGTAGCAGACCGCTAAGAGACTAGGAGAGTAAGCAATGGGTCAGAAAGTACATCCTAATGGTATTCGTCTTGGCATCGTTAAGCCTTGGAATGCTACATGGTTTGCTAACACCAAAGATTTCGCTGACAACCTAGACGGCGACTTCAAGGTACGTCAGTTCCTTACTAAGGAACTTTCAAAAGCGTCTCTATCACGCATCGTTATCGAGCGTCCTGCTAAGAGCATTCGTGTGACTATCCACACTGCTCGCCCAGGCGTTGTTATCGGTAAGAAAGGTGAAGACGTTGAGAAGCTACGCGCAGCTGTAGCTAAAATTGCAGGTGTACCAGCGCAAATTAACATCGCTGAAGTACGTAAGCCTGAGCTAGACGGCCAATTAGTGGCTGATAGCATCGCGTCTCAACTAGAGCGTCGCGTTATGTTCCGTCGTGCTATGAAGCGTGCGGTACAAAATGCTATGCGTCTAGGCGCTAAAGGTATCAAAGTGGAAGTAAGCGGTCGTCTTGGCGGCGCTGAAATTGCACGTTCTGAGTGGTACCGTGAAGGCCGTGTGCCTCTACACACTCTACGTGCTGACATTGATTACGCAACTTCTTCGGCTCACACTCAATACGGTGTGATCGGCGTTAAAGTTTGGATCTTCAAGGGTGAAATCCTTGGTGGTATGCCAGCTGCAAACGCTGTTGAGCCAAAGGCTGACAAGCCTAAGAAGCAGCGTAAAGGCCGTAAGTAAGGAGTCGACTGATGCTACAACCTAAACGCACTAAGTTCCGTAAGGTTCATACTGGTCGCAACCGCGGTCTAGCTAAAGGTACTGACGTAAGCTTCGGTACATTTGGTCTTAAAGCCGTTGGACGTGGTCGTCTAACTGCTCGTCAGATCGAAGCGGCACGTCGTGCAATGACACGTCACGTTAAGCGTCAAGGTAAAATCTGGATCCGTGTGTTCCCAGATAAGCCAATCACTGAAAAACCACTAGAAGTTCGTCAAGGTAAGGGTAAAGGTAACGTTGAGTACTGGGTAGCCCAAATCCAACCTGGTAAGGTTATGTACGAAATGGACGGTGTACCTGAAGAATTGGCACGTGAAGCGTTCCGCCTAGCGGCTCGTAAACTGCCATTCAAAACTACATTCGTAATTAAACAGGTGATGTGATGAAAGCACTAGATCTACGCGCAAAAAGCGCTGAAGAGCTTAACGCTGAGCTACTGAATTTGCTACGTGAACAGTTCAACTTGCGCATGCAAGCTGCAACTGGTCAACTACAGCAAACTCATACTTTGAAAGCTGTACGCCGTGATATCGCACGCGTTAAAACTGTTTTGACTGAGAAGGCAGGCGAATAATGAGCGACAAAATTCGTACTCAACTAGGTCGTGTTATTAGTGACAAGATGGATAAATCTATCACTGTTGCTATCGAGCGCATGGTGAAACACCCAATTTACGGTAAATTCGTAAAGCGTACGACTAAAGTACACGCACATGACGAAAACAACGAGTGTGGCCTAGGCGATACCGTTGAGATTCGTGAGTGTCGTCCTCTGTCTAAGACTAAGTCTTGGACATTGGTTAAAGTTATAGAAAAAGCGAAGATGTAATCATCGTTATTCTATGATTTTAAACGGCTCCAAAGTTTTTTTGGAGCCGTTTATTTTTTGTCTACCCAATCTTAGGAAAGGGTGGTACAATTCGCGTCCCTTTTAAAGAGGCAGCCCGACCCGAGAGGGTCTAGTTTTAATATTTAGCGGAGCACTAACAATGATCCAAATGCAAAGTACACTTGATGCAGCTGATAACTCAGGCGCGCGCAAGGTAATGTGTATTAAGGTTCTGGGTGGCTCTCACCGCCGTTATGCACATATCGGTGACATCATCAAAGTTACAGTGAAGGAAGCAATTCCTCGCGGTAAAGTTAAAAAAGGTGATGTACTGAAGGCGGTGGTAGTTCGCACCCGTAAAGGCGTACGTCGTCCAGACGGTTCTGTCATTCGCTTCGACCGTAATGCTTGCGTATTGTTGAACAATAATACAGAGCAACCTATCGGTACACGTATCTTTGGTCCAGTGACTCGTGAACTTCGCAATGCGAAATTTATGAAAATCGTGTCACTAGCACCTGAAGTTCTGTAAGGAGCGGCACACATGGCAGCTAAAATCCGTCGTAATGACGAAGTAATCGTTCTTGCTGGTAAAGATAAAGGCAAGAAAGGTAAAGTAACTAAGGTTCTCGTAACTGGTAAAGTTATCGTTGAAGGTATCAACCTTGTTAAGAAACACCAAAAGCCGGTTCCGGCTCTAGGTCAACAAGGTGGCATCGTTGAACAAGAAGCAGCTATTGATGCTTCTAACGTTGCAATCTTTAACGCAGCAACTGGTAAAGCGGACCGTATCGGTTTCCGTTTTGAAGACGGCAAAAAAGTTCGTTTCTTCAAATCTAACGGTGAAATCGTTTCTAACTAATTAGAAGTAATTTGGAGTTCTACTATGGCGAAACTGCATGATTACTACAAGTCGTCTGTAGTGACTGAACTGACCAAACAGTTCGGTTACACAAGCGTCATGCAAGTCCCTAGGATTGATAAAATCACCCTAAACATGGGCGTTGGTGAAGCTATCAACGATAAGAAACTATTAGAAAATGCAGCAGCTGATATGGCTACGATCTCTGGTCAAAAACCACTGATCACTAAAGCTCGTAAATCTGTTGCAGGTTTCAAAATTCGTGAAGGCTACCCAATTGGTTGTAAAGTAACCTTGCGTGGCGAACGTATGTGGGATTTTTTAGAGCGTTTAATCTCTATTGCACTTCCACGTGTACGTGACTTCCGTGGTGTTAGCGCTAAGTCTTTTGACGGACGCGGTAACTACAGCATGGGCGTTCGCGAGCAAATCATCTTCCCAGAAATCGACTACGATAAAGTCGATCGTGTACGCGGTCTTGATATCACTATCACGACTTCTGCTGGTACCGATGAGGAAGGCCGTGCTCTGCTGGCTGCCTTTAACTTCCCATTCCGTAAGTAAGGTGAAGGGTTACTGTTATGGCTAAACAATCAATGAAAGCACGTGAAGTAAAACGTGCAAAGCTAGTAGCTAAGTTCGCAGAAAAGCGTGCAATGCTAAAAGCTACCATCAGCGATGTAAACGCATCTGAAGAAGATCGTTGGAACGCAGTTCTTAAACTGCAAGCTCTTCCACGTGATTCAAGTGCTTCACGTCAGCGCAACCGTTGCAACCAAACTGGTCGTCCACACGGTTTCCTACGTAAGTTCGGTCTAAGCCGCATCAAAGTTCGCGAAGCTTGCATGAAAGGCGAGATTCCTGGACTTCGTAAGGCTAGCTGGTAATTGCCACTTAATCATTTGGAGTAAATCTTATGAGCATGCAAGATCCGATTTCGGATATGCTGACCCGCATTCGTAACGGTCAGGCAGCAAATAAAGTTGCTGTAAAAATGCCTTCTTCAAAGCTTAAAGTTGCAATTGCTGCACTGCTAAAAGCTGAAGGTTATATCGCAGATTTCGCTGTTGAAGGCGAAGTAAAACCTGAGCTAGAAGTTACTCTTAAGTACTTCCAAGCTAAACCAGTAATCGAGCAAATCCAACGTGTTTCACGTCCTGGTCTACGCGTTTATAAGAAAAAAGACGCGTTACCAACAGTGATGGGCGGTATGGGTGTTGCTGTGGTGTCCACTTCCAAGGGTCTGATGTCTGACCGTGCTGCTCGCAAAGCAGGTCTTGGCGGTGAAATCATTTGCTACGTAGCGTAAGGAGTAGGATATGTCTCGTGTTGCTAAAGCACCTGTCGCTATTCCAGCTGGCGTAGAGGTGAAACTAAACGGCCAAGAAATCACTGTAAAAGGTGGTAAAGGTGAGCTGACTCGCGTCCTGAATAAAGGCGTAGTTATTGCACAGGAAGAAAACAACCTTACTTTCGGTCCTCGTGAAGGTGTTGCTAACGCTTGGGCACAAGCAGGTACTGCTCGTGCACTAGTAAACAACATGGTTGTTGGTGTTACTGCAGGCTTTACTAAGAAGCTTGTTCTTAAAGGTGTTGGTTACCGTGCTGCTATTAAAGGCAACTCAGTAAGTCTTACTTTAGGCTTCTCACACCCTGTAGAGCATGAACTACCAGCGGGTATCAATGCTGAATGTCCTAGCCAAACTGAAATTGTCCTAACTGGTTGCGATAAGCAAGTAGTGGGTCAAGTTGCGGCTGACATCCGTTCTTACCGTGAGCCAGAACCTTATAAAGGTAAAGGCGTCCGTTACGCAGATGAAAATGTGCGTAGTAAAGAAGCTAAGAAGAAGTAAGGTAACACTATGGATAAGAAAGCATCTCGCATCCGTCGTGCTACACGCGCACGTCGTAAGATTGCTGAACTGGGTGCAACTCGCCTAGTAGTACACCGTACTCCTCGTCACGTGTACGCTCAGGTTATCGCATCAAACGGCTCTGAGGTTATCGCAGCAGCTTCTACTGTAGAAAAAGCGATCCGTGAGCTAGTTAAGAACACCGGTAACGTAGACGCAGCTAAAGCGGTAGGTAAAGCTATTGCAGAACGCGCTCTTGAAAAAGGCGTATCAGCTGTTGCGTTTGATCGTTCTGGTTTCCAATACCACGGTCGAGTAGCGGCGCTAGCAGAATCTGCTCGCGAAGCTGGTCTGAAATTCTAAGGTAGGGTTGGAAGATGGCTAAAGAACAACAACAAGCTAGTGATTTGCAAGAAAAATTAATCGCAGTTAACCGTGTTTCTAAAACGGTTAAAGGTGGTCGAATCATGAGCTTTACTGCACTAACTGTAGTTGGTGACGGTAATGGTCGCGTAGGTTTCGGATACGGCAAAGCTCGTGAAGTACCTGCAGCGATTCAAAAAGCAATGGAAAAAGCGCGTCGTAACATGGTTACTATCGCTCTTAACGAAGGCACTCTTCACCACGCGGTGAAAGGTCGTCACTCGGGCTCTAAAGTTTACATGCAGCCAGCTGCAGAAGGTACAGGTGTTATCGCCGGTGGTGCGATGCGTGCTGTACTAGAAGTTGCCGGTGTACATAACGTACTTGCGAAAGCGTACGGTTCTACTAACCCAATCAACGTTGTTCGTGCAACAGTTGCTGGTCTAGTAGATGTGAAGTCACCAGAAATGGTTGCAGCTAAACGTGGTCTCACTGTTGAAGCGATTTCGGAGTAAGCACCATGGCAACTATTAAAGTAACTCAAACTAAAAGCTCAATTGGTCGTCTACCAAAGCACAAAGCTACTTTGCGTGGTCTAGGCCTTCGTCGTATCAACCATACAGTAGAACTTGAAGATACACCGTGTGTACGCGGTATGATCAACAAGGTTTACTACATGGTTAAAGTTGAGGAGTAATCAGAATGCGTTTGAATACTCTATCACCGGCTGCTGGTTCTAAGCACGCTCCTAAGCGTCTAGGCCGTGGTATCGGTTCTGGCCTTGGTAAAACAGGTGGCCGCGGTCACAAAGGTCAAAAGTCACGTTCTGGCGGTACAGTTCGTCCAGGTTTTGAAGGCGGTCAAATGCCTCTAAAACAACGTCTACCTAAATTCGGTTTCACTTCTCGTAAGAGCCTAGTGTCTGCTGAAATTCGTCTAGCTGAGCTAGCGAAAGTTACGGGTGACGTGGTCGATCTAAACAGCTTGAAAGCAGCTAACCTAATCACTAAGAACATCGAAAATGTTAAAGTTGTTCTTTCTGGTGAGATTAGCAAAGCAGTGACTGTGAAAGGTCTTCGCGTGACTAAAGGCGCTAAAGCTGCAATCGAAGCTGCAGGCGGTAAAATCGAGGAATAATCTCGAGGAACGAGGTACAGATGGCTAAGAAACCAGGACAAGATTTTCGTAGTGCTCAGAGCGGCTTAAGTGAGCTAAAGTCGCGCTTATTATTCGTAATTGGTGCACTTTTAGTATTCCGAGCCGGTTCTTTTGTGCCGATTCCTGGTATTGACGCAGCTGTACTTGCCGATTTGTTCGAACAGCAAAAAGGTACCATCGTTGAAATGTTTAACATGTTCTCCGGTGGTGCTCTTTCGCGTGCATCTATCTTAGCATTGGGCATCATGCCGTATATTTCGGCGTCAATTGTTGTCCAATTGCTAACTGTAGTTCATCCAGCGTTAGCCGAACTCAAGAAAGAGGGTGAGGCAGGGCGTCGTAAGATTAGCCAATATACGCGTTATGGCACGCTTGTACTTGCAATATTCCAAGCTATTGGTATCGCAACAGGCTTACCAAACATGGTCAACAATCTGGTTGTTATCGACCAAACCATGTTTACCCTGATTGCTACCGTGAGTTTAGTAACTGGCACCATGTTCTTAATGTGGTTAGGTGAACAAATTACTGAGCGTGGAATAGGAAATGGTATTTCCATCTTGATTTTTGCAGGTATTGTTGCTGGATTGCCTTCGGCAATCGGACAAACGATTGAGCAAGCGCGTCAAGGTGAATTGCATGTGCTTCTTCTGTTGTTAATTGCGGTACTTTCTTTTGCTGTAATTTATTTCGTTGTTTTCATGGAGCGTGGTCAGCGTCGTATTGTCGTTAACTATGCAAAGCGTCAACAAGGTCGTAAAGTGTTTGCAGCGCAAAGTACTCACTTGCCATTGAAAATTAATATGGCGGGTGTAATACCTGCAATTTTTGCATCGAGTATTATTTTGTTCCCAGGAACATTAGCTCAGTGGTTTGGTCAAAATGGTGAGAGCAGCACATTCGGTTGGTTAACTGATGTGTCTTTGGCTCTTAGCCCTGGTCAACCTCTGTACGTTATGCTTTATGCAGCAGCGATTATTTTCTTCTGTTTCTTTTACACAGCGTTGGTGTTTAACCCTCGTGAAACAGCGGATAACTTGAAGAAGTCCGGTGCGTTCGTACCCGGCATCCGCCCAGGTGAGCAGACAGCGAGATACATTGATAAAGTAATGACCAGACTAACCTTAGCGGGTGCTCTCTACATTACCTTTATCTGTCTGATTCCCGAGTTCATGATGGTCGCGTGGAACGTACGTTTCTACTTCGGCGGCACATCACTACTTATCGTAGTGGTTGTGATTATGGACTTTATGGCACAGGTACAGACTCATATGATGTCCCAACAGTATGATTCTGTGTTGAAAAAAGCAAATCTGAAGGGCTACGGCCGTTAATTCAGATTTCACTTACGGAGTTTAGCAATGAAAGTTCGTGCTTCCGTTAAAAAAATCTGTCGTAACTGTAAAGTAATCAAGCGTAACGGCGTCGTTCGCGTGATTTGCAGTGAGCCAAAGCACAAGCAGCGCCAAGGCTAATTAGCAGAAATTTTTACTTGAAATATAAAGGTCGGTCGAGTATATTCCTCGGCCTACCTTTTGTGTGCAAAAGAAGTAGTATGCCGCAGCGTATCCTCGACGGGCTTTGCTGCGGATAATTTCTTATATAAGTACTAGGAGTGAATAGTGGCCCGTATAGCAGGCATTAACATTCCTGATCAGAAGCATGCTGTAATTGCATTAACTGCAATCTACGGCATCGGTAAGACCCGTTCGAAAGCTATCTTAGCTGATTTGGGTATTGCTGAAAGTGTTAAGATCAGTGAACTAACTGAAGAGCAGATCGATCTACTGCGTGATGGTGTAGCTAAATACACTGTAGAGGGTGATCTTCGTCGTGAAGTTTCCATGAACATCAAGCGTCTTATGGACCTTGGCTGTTACCGTGGTCTTCGTCATCGTCGCAGTCTACCACTACGTGGACAGCGTACTAAAACCAACGCTCGTACCCGTAAGGGTCCGCGTAAACCGATCAAGAAATAGTCGGAAGGGTATAGAGTACAATGGCAAAACAACCAACTCGCGCACGTAAGCGTGTACGCAAGCAAGTTGCTGATGGCGTAGCGCACATCCATGCATCTTTCAATAACACAATCGTAACTATCACAGACCGTCAAGGTAATGCTCTAGCTTGGGCAACTGCTGGTGGTTCTGGTTTCCGCGGTTCTCGTAAGTCTACTCCGTTCGCTGCACAGGTTGCTGCTGAGCGTTGTGCTGAAATGGCTAAAGAATACGGCCTTAAGAACCTAGAGGTTATGGTTAAGGGTCCAGGTCCAGGTCGTGAATCAACTGTTCGCGCACTGAACGCTGCTGGTTTCCGTATCACTAACATTGTTGATGCGACACCAATCCCTCATAACGGTTGTCGTCCACCTAAGAAACGCCGCGTATAACGTTTCTAGGAAGATTGGAGAAAGATCATGGCAAGATATTTGGGTCCTAAGCTGAAGCTTAGCCGCCGCGAAGGTACTGACTTGTTCCTTAAGTCAGGCATTCGTGCGATTGATACCAAGTGTAAAATTGACAACGCACCAGGTGTACACGGCGCTCGTCGCGGTCGTCTATCTGAGTACGGTGTTCAGCTTCGTGAGAAGCAAAAAGTTCGTCGTATTTATGGCGTTCTAGAAAAACAATTCCGTAACTACTACAAAGAAGCTGCACGTCTTAAAGGCAATACTGGTGAAAACCTACTTCAGCTTCTTGAAGGTCGTCTTGATAACGTAGTTTACCGCATGGGCTTTGGCGCTACTCGCGCAGAAGCACGTCAGCTAGTAAGCCACAAAGCTATCCTAGTTAACGGTAAAGTTGTAAACGTTCCTTCTTTCAATGTTGCGGTTAACGACGTTGTTGCAATCCGTGAGAAAGCTAAAAAGCAATCTCGCATTAAAGCAGCTCTAGAAGTTGCTGAACAACGCGAAAAACCAACTTGGATTGAAGTAGATGGCGGCCAAATGGAAGGTACATTCAAGCGTATGCCTGAGCGTTCTGACCTGTCAGCTGACATCAACGAACAATTGATCGTCGAGCTTTACTCTAAGTAAGGTTAAACTAAAGAGAGGACACAATGCAGGGTTCTGTAACAGAATTTCTTAAGCCACGTCTTGTTGATATCGAACAGATTAGCACGACACACGCAAAAGTAACTCTTGAGCCGTTAGAGCGTGGTTTCGGCCATACTCTGGGTAATGCACTTCGCCGTATTCTTCTATCTTCAATGCCAGGTTGTGCTGTAACTGAAGTGGAGATTGAAGGCGTACTACACGAGTACAGCACCAAAGAAGGCATTCAAGAAGATATCCTTGAGATCCTTCTGAACCTAAAAGGTTTGGCTGTTCGCGTTGCCGAAGGCAAAGATGAAGTGTTCATTACGCTAAACAAATCAGGCTCGGGCCCTGTTGTTGCAGGTGACATCACCCATGATGGTGATGTAGAGATCACTAACCCTGAGCACGTGATTTGTCATCTAACGGATGACAACGCTGAGATCGCTATGCGTATCAAAGTAGAACGTGGTCGTGGTTATGTTCCAGCTTCAGCTCGTATCCATACTGAAGAGGATGAGCGTCCAATCGGTCGTCTACTTGTAGATGCTACTTACAGCCCAGTAGACAAAATTGCCTACTCTGTGGAAGCCGCTCGCGTAGAACAACGTACTGATTTAGATAAGCTCGTTATCGATATGGAAACGAACGGTACTCTAGAACCTGAGGAAGCAATCCGTCGTGCAGCAACTATTCTTGCTGAACAATTGGATGCGTTCGTAGATCTTCGTGATGTACGTGTACCTGAGGAGAAGGAAGAGAAGCCAGAATTCGATCCAATCCTACTGCGTCCTGTAGACGATCTTGAACTAACAGTTCGCTCTGCTAACTGTTTGAAAGCAGAAGCGATTCACTACATCGGTGATCTAGTACAGCGCACTGAGGTTGAGCTACTTAAAACGCCAAACCTTGGTAAGAAATCTCTTACAGAGATTAAAGACGTGCTTGCATCACGTGGTCTATCTTTGGGCATGCGCCTAGAGAACTGGCCGCCAGCGTCTATCGCTGAAGATTAATCGATACTAGTTAGAAGGATTAGGTCATGCGCCATCGTAAGAGTGGTCGTCAACTCAACCGCAACAGCAGTCATCGCAAAGCGATGTTCAGCAACATGGCTAGCTCTCTAGTACGTCATGAAGTTATCAAGACTACTTTGCCAAAAGCAAAAGAGCTACGTCGCGTCGTTGAGCCTTTGATTACACTAGCTAAGACTGACAGTGTTGCAAACCGTCGTCTAGCATTTGCTCGCACTCGTGATAACGAAGTTGTGGCAAAACTATTTAACGAACTAGGTCCACGTTTTGCAGCTCGCCAAGGCGGCTACACACGTATCCTAAAGTGCGGTTTCCGTACTGGTGATAAAGCTCCAATGGCATACATTGAGCTTGTCGATCGCCCAGAAGTAGCTGTAGAAGCTGCTGCTGAGTAATCAGTTCGTATAATTAAAAAAGCCGAGTAGTAATACTCGGCTTTTTTGTATGCGTAGATTTTATCTTTGAACACGGGCTAACCAGATAAGTATGCGTAGTGTCGTTTTTGATAGATGCTAAGTAAGAAATACTAATAAAAAAAGGTCAGCGAATGCCAACCTTCTCATTATCAATTCTATATCAATTCTATTTATAGAATGTCGAGTAGCTCTACTTCAAATACTAGAGCTGCAAAAGGAGGAATTGCAGCGCCAGCGCCACGCTCACCGTAGGCAAGATCTTGTGGAATATAGAGTTTCCATTTTGAACCCACAGGCATCAGTTGTAGTGCTTCTACCCAACCTTTGATTACACCTGTTACTGGGAATTCAGCTGGTTGACCGCGAGATACAGAGCTATCAAATACTGTACCGTCAGTCAATTCACCGTGGTAATGAACACGTACTTGCTTGTCAGATGTCGGGATATCCCCCGTACCTTCTGTAAGAATTTCGTACTGTAGACCAGATTCAAGAACGGTCACTTCAGGGCGTAGTGCGTTATCTGTTAAGAATACTTCACCGTCGGCTGCGGCTGCTTTGGCAGCTTCTTGGCGTAGAGATTCTGCACGCATGTGCAACTCTTGCAGTGCATTATTGATTTCATCAATTTCAATTGATGGCATGTCGCCTACTAATGCGGTTGCGATACCTGCGGCGATGGCGTCAACGTTAAGTCCTTCTAGACCACTACCCGCAAGTTGTTGGCCCATTTGTAGACCGATACCGTAGCTTGCTTTTTGCTCTACAGTGTCAAATTTTACTTCAGACATAAACAGTCACTCTTTTTATGTAAATAAACAAGTGCCAAAGGATATCAGTTTCAAGCATGGGATGAAATGCTAATGGGAAATATCCAATATTGAACCTTCAGGTTGTGACAAATCGCAGATCCCAAAGAAAAATGTTCAAGATTGTGTCAACGTTTACGTTATCGCCACCTTGGCTCTATACTGATCCCTCTTGAGTTTTTATACTGTAGCTCGACAGAAAAGGAGACGGGTTAAGATGAATCGTCGTCACAAGAAGAAACCGCAAACTGATTATTTAGCGTTTATCCAACAGAAGTGGCATGCATTCGATTGGCGTGGCCTTATTTTACGTGTTCGCACAGTTTGGCTGGCGCTGCCTAAGCTTCACCAGCGCGCTTTATTAGCGATCGTTCCAGTAGTGTGTTTGCTCATTATTATTCCTTTTCCTGAGCGAACAGAGCAGGCCGCTGTACCGAAAAGTAGTGAGCGTGTGGAAATTAGCATAAATACGGTTGGGTTGAGTGAACAAAAAACGCCTCAACAAACCGATCGTAAATCTGAGTTCTGGCGAGAGTACACGGTTAAAAACGGGGACACTTTGTCGCAGGTTTTTCGGGCAAATGATTTACCGATGTCTGATCTTAATGCCTTAGTCAAAATTGAAGGCAGTGACAAACCGCTCAGCCAAATTACCCAAGGCCAATTAGTTCGCTTCAAACTCGCGGCTGATGGGCAACTCGATATCCTGCAACTTGAGAAAAACGATCAATCAGTGATGTTTTTCAGGCGCTCAGATGGCGGATTTGGCCGTAGTAAATAACACGCTTTGATCAAGGGGGTTATTTACTTGCTGAGCTGCATGTCGATATGCGGGATATCATCTTCTAGATACATCGCCGACGTTTGTTGAAAACCATAACTTTGATAGAAGCTAGCAAGATAGTGCTGTGCACCAATTTCAATATCTTGATTGGGCCACAGCTTCTGGCATTCGGCTAATGCTTGCTGCATTAATTGGTGTCCAAGGCCATTTCCTCTCGCTTCTTTTTGGGTTGCAATGCGACCAATACTGACACTTGGGTAGCTAATCCCCGCAGGGAGTAAGCGCGCGCAGGCAACAATCTGCTGATCCTGTTCACCAATTAAATGAAAAACACTCGGCTGAATATCCTTATTATCCAATTCAGGGTAAGGACAGGTTTGTTCGACCACAAAGACATCGACGCGCAGTTTAAGTAGCGCATAAAGTTGATGAGTGGTTAATTGTGAGAATGAAAGACAGTGCCAAGTAATCATCGTAGTGCCCCTTTAAAAATGGATGTCGTTACTCTATCAAGCTTAAGTGCATGATTCATTAACAAAGGTTAAGAGTGAGCTACAAACTTGATGAATGATAAATAAAGATTCACTAGCCACACGAGGTTAAATAACGATAATAGGCGTTTAATTTTCGTCTAACGAAAGGACGGTCTCTTGAGTAATCTCTCTTTTTCAACGGTAAATCTACAACCAGAACTTCTTTCTAACCTCGATACTTTGGGATACACCAAGATGACGCCGATTCAGGCGTTAAGCTTGCCAACCATTTTGGCGGGTAAGGATGTGATTGGCCAGGGAAAAACAGGCTCAGGAAAAACAGCAGCGTTTGGTTTAGGCGTATTATCTAACCTCAACGTTAAGCGTTTTCGCGTTCAAGCTTTGGTGCTATGCCCAACGCGGGAGTTAGCCGATCAAGTCGCAACGGATATTCGCACACTCGGCCGCGCCATTCATAATATTAAAGTGCTCACCTTGTGTGGCGGCATGCCAATGGGGCCACAAATTGGTTCGTTAGAGCACGGTGCACATATTTTGGTTGGTACTCCGGGGCGTATTCTTGACCATTTAGACAAAGGTCGTATCGATCTCTCTGAACTCAATACGTTAGTGCTTGATGAAGCGGACCGAATGCTCGAAATGGGTTTCCAAGAAGCGCTGGATGCGATCATCAATGAAACGCCAACCAGCCGTCAAACATTGCTGTTTAGTGCTACGTTCCCAAATCAAATCAAACAAATTGCGCAGCGGATTATGCGTGAGCCTGAAATGGTCAAAGTTGAATCCACCCATGATACGTCCAGCATTCAGCAATATTTTTATAAAGTAGAGGGTACAGAGGCGCGTGATCGCGCGTTAGAACTGCTGCTTTTACACCATCAGCCTGAATCTGCCGTGGTGTTCTGTAATACAAAGAAAGAAGTACAAAGTGTTGCTGAAGATCTACATCACAAGGGCTTTAGTGTGGTGGAACTGCATGGTGATTTAGAGCAGCGTGACCGTGACCAAGCTTTGGTGCAGTTTGCTAATAAAAGTATCTCCATTTTAGTTGCAACCGATGTGGCGGCACGTGGCCTTGATGTCGATAACTTAGATGCGGTATTTAACTTTGAGTTATCACGTGATCCTGAAGTGCACGTGCACCGCATTGGGCGTACTGGCCGAGCGGGCAGTAAAGGTTTAGCTTTTAGCTTCTTCAGTGACAGTGAAATGCACCGAGTGGCGATGATTGATGAATATATGGATATGCCCATCGAACCTGCTAAATTGCCTGATGCCAGTGCGCTAAACAACGCGCCTTATCAAGCCAATATGGTCACTATCCAGATTGATGGCGGTAAAAAGCAGAAAGTGCGCCCGGGAGATATTCTAGGGGCGTTGACCAGTAACGACGGTATTGACGGTCAATATGTCGGTAAAATTAACATGTTACCGATGCGCAGCTACGTTGCAGTCCATAAATCGGTGGCGAAAAAAGCACTGAAGAAAATGGAAAGCGGTAAGATGAAAGGACGCCAATTTAGAGCACGCCTTCTAAAATAAGCCCCTTCATTTAGAATTAAAGCCAGCGAACAACTCGCTGGCTTTTGCGTTTATGAGGGCTTTGAACTGAAAGGTGTCGAATCCAAATAAGCGCTGGCCTGCTCTTTACCCATGTATTTTGCCAGTGTATGCAGTGGAACTTGTTTCAAGTTCACCACAATTAAGCCATCCAACGCATTGTTAAACGCGGGGTCGACATTAAAACAGACGAGCTTGCCATTCATCCCTAAATATTGGCGCAGCAATACAGGAAGGCCCTTGCCATTTTCCATTTTTGCTAACACTTTCGACAGCAGAGAAATGCTTGCCAAAGAGGAGAGCAAGTTGGTTTGCCAAAATGTGTTCCCATTGCTCCGTAGTGGAGTGGAAGGTGAAACCAAGGTTGCCTTTTCATGATCATAATGATGAATAGAGAGTGTGGCGGCCATTAATTGTCGCGCGGAGTGGCTGTAATCGTTGCTAATGCTTACTGGGCCAAACAAGTGCGTGTATTGTGGATGACGCGCGACAAACGCAGCAATACCTTTCCACAGCATTAACAGTGAGTTGAGGTTGCGCTGGTATTTCGAGGAAACCACCGAGCGGCCTAGCTCAATACTGGTATCGAGTGTGTTGATGAAGGCTTCATCATACTGAAATAAGCTACGGGAATAGAGCCCTGCTAACCCTTGCTTCGCTATCAGTTCATCCACTAACCCCAATCGATAAGCTCCAACAATTTGACGGTCTTTCTTGTGCCAAACAAAGAGTTGGTAGTAATGGCGATCATACTCATCAAGATCACAAGCTAAGCCGCTTCCTTCACCTACGGCGCGAAAACTCTCTTCACGAATTCGACCAATCTCTTGCAGTATGTGGGGCAACTGCTCGCTTGCGGCGCAATAGACAATCCAATCACCTTGCTCTAAGAGCTTGCTTTCGCTTGGCAGCGCGGCGAGATCTTGCTCGAGTTTCTCTACAATAAGCGCATCAATAATAGGAAGGGGCGATGTTACTAATTCTGGTGAGGATGGCGTTGCAGTGGGTGCTGCACTCATTAAATAGGTATTGAGACGCAGATAATGAACAATGTCCCGTTCTTGTTCAAATGCTTTTACTTCGGAATAGGGGATGGGATTGCCGATGGAAATTTCAATGTTGTGCGCCTGCTTATTCAGTAGCTCGCGGCCGAGCAATGCCGTTCGCAGTAATGGATGAATTCGCCCCGCTTGATAAAACAGAGTGCTATTTTTACCATTAATAAAGATCGGGACGGTGGTGGCTTGGGCGCGTTTAACAAATTTGGCGACGGATTGACTCCATTCGATATCCGACAGTGTTTGCGATCCTTTAGGGTAAGTAGATACCTCACCAGCGGGGAAGATAATCAATAAGCCACCTTGAGCCAAATGAAGGTTCGCATCTCGAATGGCTTGCGCATTGGTGCTGCGAGCACTTTTACTATTGAACACATCGACACCGATAAAGAGTTCACTAATTTCAGGCAGGCGCTTTAGCAACTGATTCGCCAGCACTTTAATATCGGTGCGTACTGAACCAATTAAATCGGCTAATATCACCCCTTCAATTGCGCCCAGCGGGTGGTTAGCGACGATCACCACTGGGCCTGTTTGTGGAATGTTATCGATGCTGCCCAAAGCAAGGCGATATTCGATATTGAGTGCCGCTAGCGTGTAGCGCATAAACTCAAAGCAAGAGGGTTTGGCAGGACGCTGCTGATACAGTTTATCCAGTGTTGCAAGCCCAGAGGCCCATTCAACAATTGATTCTGCGACGCCAAATGGAGTGTGTCGTGGTAAACGAAAAGGACTGGCTAGCATAATTACACTCCTTTATTCAGCCACTGGTGCAATAAACCATCACCGTTTTTGAGATCTCGTCGCACCAAAAAAGCCGCACACAACCAAACAAGACAAGCCATCGCAAATAGCAGGCCGCTATCATTGCCGACCACTTCTCCTACTTGGTTAAACTCTGGCATCACAATGCCAAGAGGCGTAAATAAATGAAAGAAAATCGCACCACTCATAATGCCGACGCTCATCAGTGCACCAAGGCCATGCCAGCGGCTAAACAGCAAAATAGAGGCTATCAGTTCAGCCGTTCCGATTAAATACCCGCCATACACAGCAAACCAACCGAGGCCAGACCACGCACCTAAGGTGCCAAAAATATAGTTGGTTTCGTAAGAGCCGGAAAACTTAAAGACAAGCGATTGAATAAAAACAAACGCAATCAAGAGTGAGGGAAGATGTTGGCTAGCTTTAAACGTCATGGTGTGGCTCCTACTACTTAATTAAATTGGGCCAATTTTTATCGGCCTGTTGGATGTGCACCGCTTGGTTGGCATCCCATAATGTTTTGATCTTTTTGTCGTAATTGAGATAGAGCTTGCCGTCGACAATCGCCCATTGATTGGGATCTCCCGGAGCAAAATCATTCTTTTCAGAGACGGCCCAAGCGCAGTAGCCGCCATATTGCGGCGCATATTGGTTAGGGTTATTCAGAAACAGTTCAAGGTTCTCTTTTGAAGAAAAATACCACTGCGCATTTTTATAAAGGGTCGAAAAATCGGAGGAGCCTTTTACTGGCTCTCCTTCGGTGAAGTAGGCGACGGTGTCATAGCCACTCAGCGCTTTATTGCTCAGAAAGCTGGTGTAAATTTCATCCTCAGCGAGGCTCACGTTGCTGACAAGTAGTAGTAATAGTCCTAGTAAACGTTTCATTGTTGATTCCTCATAAATTGGCGACCCAAGGCGTGGTTTTGTCGATCTCATCGCGCTGCTGGTGGAGTGATGTCTCACTGAGCTGTAAGCAAGGTGAACCTGAGATATAGGTCATATACTGCTGCTGTTGTGTGACGCGTAAATAGGTAAAGCTAACGGTGTGCGCATCTTGACGATGCATACAGGGTGCCCAATGTGGATGGGCGACATGGTGGTGGGCGTGAAACTTTAGTCGCTGTTGCACACTATCTTCCTCGGCGATTAAAGCTTGATAGAGCTGCGAGCGGTAGTGTTGCACCTGTTCTAAATCGACACTGGATGAAAATAGAGGCGATTGCGTCACCGCGATTTGGCTCTGTTCACCATTCCACGCCAGAGCCATTACATTGCCTTGTACATCAGTTAAATCAGGGTCGAAAGCAAGCAAAGTGAATGGTGCAAATTGCTGAAGGTTGAGCTGTGCAAACGCTTGGATAACCTTCTCAACACTGATTTGACTGGATAAATGCTTAAGCAATTGACCGCGGCTCACTAAGCGTTCGGCATCGGCTCCTTGGGGGATTTTACCTTGGTAATTATTGAGCAAGCACAAAGCCAAACCGCATTCATTAAGGCTGATCCAACTGCCTCCACCAGCAGGATCAATCGGCATCAACACTTCAACACCAGCTTGCGTGTATTGTTTAGGTGGCAACGCTAATGGGCGGTTTTTTTGTTCATCACGGTTAAAAAACAGATGATAGCCGTGTTTGTCGAGTAACCAAGAAACTGAGCACATGTTATTGCCCCCGAATGAAGGAGGCCGTGGCTGGCGCTAAGCCGAAAGCGGCATCGGTTTCTACATGCAGCAAATGAGCGACCACTTTAGCCATCGCAAAATGGTGCTGTGCATGCAAAGTGGCGAAGCTTAGCTCTCGCTCCCATGTTGATGATAAAGAGCACACTTGCGTTTCCTGCAATGAGGTTTCAACAAGTACCGTAACGGATTTTTGGAGTGAGGCCGAGCACTGCGTTAACCATTGAATTAAATACTCAATTTCGGCCAAGGCCGCAGCACGGGACGTCTCAACGAGGTGGCCCCGGCGGCGTTGGTTGTAATCAATAGTGCTAGTTGAGTTAGCCAGCGCATGAAACAGATCTAACCAATGACGAAAATGTTGCCCCACTGAACTGGCGACAATTGGCGTGGCTAAGTGGGTGTAGTGCCTATCTTCTAACTGTTCGAGAAACTGGTGCGCTTGTTCCAGTGTTTCAATGCCGCCTTGGATCACGGGGGCATGATTAGGCTGCGATGCGCTTTGTTGTGAACTTGTGGTGATTGCAAACATATTTCTATCCCTATGATTGTTCTTATGGATAAGGTTAATCCGTGCTTGGGTAGTGTTCGGTTAAGGCCTTTTCTTTGCGCCAAGCGTTCAGCAGTTCAGCCATTTTGGGTGTTTGATGGCCTAACTTTCGCTGTTGCGCGCCAATGTCGAATAAGATTCGGTACTGTCTGAGTAAGGTCGAGAAGATCTCTCGCAGCGGTGTTTCTCTATCCCAAATATGAGCGGCTTCACTGCTTGCGCCATTGATTTCCAAAATCGTGAACTGTTCTCCAGCCATCAATTGGTGAATATTGGCAAACTTGATATCGAGCCGCCCATAGTGAAACCCGTCAACATTGTTAAAAATCTCATCTAACTTGTTGGTGAGAGCGCGAGTAATGTAACGGTTACCATTGCGGAAAATCGATCCGCGACTATGGCTGCCCGCAAAGGCGAGTTGAAACTCCTGCCCTGCTTCAAGAACCCAATCGAGCTTCTCAAGGTGGCGAGGAAAATAGAGATGAGGGAGTTGCCCTGCGCGTGGGCAGCGTTCAATTAACTGCTTTAAAGTGTGAATGCCATCCCCAGTGACAAACGGGGCATACTTAAGTGTGATGGAAATAATGTTGCCTTGAGCCTCACCGGGATAGCGCACATAAAATACGCCAGCTTCAGCCTGATACGGCGCTTTTTGTTGCAGTAAAAAACGGGCATTAATCGGAAATGATTGAATGTAGTCACTCAGTTGCTGTTCATTTTGCAGCAGTTTGACGCCAACGCCGCGGCAGCCTAAATCTGGTTTAGCGACAAGAGGGAAATCCAACGATGCTTGTTGCATTGCAGACAGAGCCTGTGCTGTTTGCTGCTGAGCGGTTTGATGGCTTTTCGTTCGGGTGATAAAGGGCGATATCCACTGCTGAGCGTATTCACCGGCTAGATTAAGAATGTCGTGTTTTGACTCTCCAACCATGCCGCTGAGCTTGATGCCGGGGTTTGCAATTAAGGGTAAGCCCCAGTTGCCATAACGCAGCCCTTGCAGCAGGCTTTGAATCACCACCGGAGTGTAGAAAAACCAACTGGGCAGAAATTCATAAGGAGAAATGCTGCGTTTGGTGTCTTGCTCTAAAAGCGGCATACCCGCGTTGATTTTGCCATGTGCAATGCAAGGCATTTCTAATTTGGCGTTCATGACAATCCTTTAGAAAATGATTTGTTGAGAAGACGATTGGTGAGCATTAATAGCCCAATCGCGATAGGAATAATGATCCATTGATAATGAGAGGACTGTTGCCAAACCTGACTCCCTAGGTAATAAAGCGTTGAAAAAACGATCAGTGTCCACAGTGCTGTGGCCGTCAGTACGGAGCACAGAAATAGCGCCAACGGAATAGAAAAAAAGCCGCTCAAAGTAAAGCCCACCGTTCTTAGGCCGGGGACAAAGCGAATAATAAACAGATTTAAAAAAGTATGATGGTGCAGCTTGCGACGGACGGTTCGAAAATGTTTATTGGTCAGCGCTTGATAACGAAGCGGACGAACGCGTTGTGCCACTTGGCCTAAGTAATACAAACCGAGATCGCCACTGACAATGCCGACAAAAATAGCCAACAACGCCAAGCCGGGGGGCATGAGATTTTGCAAAGCCAGTGTGGCAGCGGTGACAATAGCGACATCCTCTAACAAATAGGAAAGCAAAATTACGCCGATGAATAGTAAAGTCAGTGAATGACTTTCGGCTGTTAGAAAGGTTTGAATGTCGATAGCAAGCGCCACACTTCCTCCTTAGCAAATTATGATCAAGTATAGAATAAGGCGCTGATTGCGCTTTTATTCTCATTACGAGGACAAAGACCTGCCAAAGAATAGAAAAATTGCATATTTGATGATTTTTTATAATTAAATTTAATCAAACTAATGTTTGAAAATTAAACAGAGGTTGTAACGAACCTTAAATGAAGCGTGGATAGTCAAGAACCATCAAGATCAGAGTTAGGGTTGTCGAGCGGGAAATAAAAAACGCAGCGAAAGGCTGCGTTTGTGAGGTGAAAGCGCCTTAATTCATGGGCCTCTTTCAATCGATTTGAGTGGGCTATTGGGTAAGGTCAATCCTGTAAACCGCAAAACCAACCTCATCGTTTTCCACCAAAGTCATTGGGTATTGGCCTTTCTCTTTGATGAACTGTGCTGCTTTCTCACTTGGAGAGGTTTCAAAACGAATATCTAATGCAGTATTGGTTTTAATCGGAGCAAACGACCAGTTGTTATCAGCACTTGGCGTAACTTGACCTTTTTCTTTACTCACGCGCGAAATGTAGTTGGCGACGGCCGTGCGGTTTTCGTCGGGTGAGTCAAAGGCAACAAATTGTGCGCCCGTGCCTGCAAATTTATTGCTGTAAGCGCGGTAGTTATTGGTGGCGACAATAAAGGTCTGTTTTACATCGATAGGTTTACCTTGATAAGTTAAGCCTACAATGCGCTCAGCATCTTTATGTTTATGCGCCACTTTACAATCACCATCGTATTTGGCGGGTTGAGTCACATCGATTTGGTAATTCACCCCATCCATCACATCAAAGTTATACGTGCGGAAATCAGCCCAATTGATCAAGGATTGTGGTTGAGTGCTGTGCGGATCAATCTGATTAAACTGCCCCGCGCTGCATTCCAACCATTCCTTCACTTCTTTACCCGTCATTTTCAGCGCGACTAATGTATTAGGGTAAAGATAGAGATCTGCTGCGTTACGAAATGTCAGTTGGCCAGCTTCGACTTCAGTGAAACCGGCAGGATCATCTTTACGGCCACCGACTTTAAAAGGTGCCGCGGCCGATAACACTGGCAAACCATCAAGATCTGGGTCGCCTTGAATAAAGCGTTCCACATAATCTTTTTGTGCAAGGTTAACGATTTGCACGGTTGGGTCATCTTGTACCAAGGCTAAAAAGCTGTACATCACATCATTCGCTTGGCCAATCGGTTGATTCACGAAATCTCGCGTGCCTTTATGGTCCGACTCTAAGGCTTTCACTATGCCTGTATCGGCTGCTGCCAGTGATTTCTTATTGGCTTTATCGAAGATTGGGCGAGCTTGGGATTGACCATTCACGACTGACCATTGGCCATCTTTGCTTTGCAAAGTCAGATCCATCACACCAACATGGCTACCCCAGCGCCCCGGCATGACAGCGGTTACGCCATTAATGGTGCCTTTAGTCACATCTGCTCCTGGCAGTTTGGCAAAATCTTGGCTAGGGAATACCGCGTGAGAGTGACCAAAAGCAATCGCGTCAATGCCTTCTACTTGGGTGAGGTAGTAAACCGAGTTTTCTGCACCAACGGAATATGGGTTAGCTGAGACACCAGAGTGCGGGATTGCCACGATCACATCGGCACCCTCTTTTTTCATCTGCGGGATCAGCTCCTCGGCTGTTTGCTTGATGTCTTTGGCAAACACTTTGCCATCCAGATTTTTCTTATCCCACACCATGATTTGTGGTGGGACAAAACCAATGTAACCCACTTTAATTTGGTGCTCTTTGCCATCGGTATCTTTGAACGTGTGCGTTTTAATGAGATAGGGATTGAAGAGGTGTTTGCCCGTTTGTTGGTCATAGACGTTGGCATTGACATACGGGAATGCGGCGTCGTTAATACTCTCCTTTAAAAAGGACAAACCGTAGTTAAATTCATGGTTACCAATGTTACCCACATCGTAGCCGAGCTGATTCATCGCTTTGTAAACTGGGTGAACCTCACCAACCTTGATGCCTTTGGCGGCCATATAGTCGCCCATTGGGCTACCTTGGAGTAAATCACCGTTATCGACCAAAATGCTGTTTTCGACTTCGCTGCGCGCTTGCTTCACTAACGTCGCCGCACGGGATAAACCAATCTGGTTCGATGGCTTGTCTTTGTAGTAATCGTAATCCATCACATTGGTGTGAATATCGGTCGTTTCGACGATACGCAGTTTAATGGTGTCCGCCATTGCTGGGCCAGCCATTGCTAACATACCGCTCAAAATCGCGATGGAGAGAGGTTTCACTGCCACTTTCATTGTGTACTCCAGTTAGGGGTAGGGAACAAATAACTCGTCTAATGTAACAAAATCTTATGAAACGATGATTTCAATGAATATCAATTTGTGATGTTACGCGTTAACTCACCGGCATTCTGTCGACAAGATCTCATCATTGATTGGCTTTTAATCAGAGAGATAGTCACTTCTTATTCGGAATTATCCATTCCCTTATCAGCTTTTGATATAAAAAATGAAATTTTAGAATTTCAGGTAATATGAAGAGCCCGCCATAATGCATCCATGAATTAAGTTATGGATAACAACAATGAGTACGACGGAAACCATTTCTCAGTTGCCAATCAAAGGGCCGCGCTTAGTCGCGGTCAACAATGATGCTTTGGCAAGTAGCGCTCCATCGTACGTCAAAAGCCAATTGACCTGCGGTGAAGTGGCTTTGATTGGTGCAGGGCCGGGCGACCCAGAACTGCTGACGCTCAAAGCGTTGAGCTTTCTACAACAAGCCGACGTGGTGTTGTACGACTACCTAGTGTCTGATGAAATTATGGCGCTGGTGCCGAGCGATACCATCTTAGTCTGCGTGGGTAAGCGCGCTGGACACCACAGTGTTCCTCAAGAAAAAACCAATCAATTGCTGATCGATTTTGCGCAGCAAGGTTACAAAGTCGTGCGTATTAAAGGCGGCGATCCGTTTATGTTTGGCCGCGGTGGTGAAGAGTTGGAAGTGCTGTTTGATGCGGGGGTGAAATTTCAGGTGATCCCCGGTATTACAGCGGCGGCAGGCGCAACGGCCTATGCGGGTATTCCACTGACTCATCGTGATTATGCGCAATCCGCTCTGTTTGTCACTGGTCACCTTAAAGCGGAAAACGATGACATGGATTGGTCAACACTGGCGCGTGGTAATCAAACCTTAGTCATTTACATGGGCTTGATGAAGTCGAGTTATATCCAGCAGCAGTTAATTGAACATGGACGCCAAGCCAACACACCAATCGCGATTATTGAACGCGGTACTCAGCGTTCACAAAAAGTCTTCAAAGGGCAGCTCAGTGACTTATCACAACTGGCGGCGCGGGCGCAGGCTCCGGCCTTGATTGTGGTGGGCGAAGTGGTGGCGCTGTCGGAAAAACTGCATTGGTTTGGTGAACAACCCGCGCAGCAAAACCAAGTGAATTACGCCTGATTGCAAGGCTAGTCAGTTAGTTCCAACTCAATACTCAAACCAATTTCTCATTGCACAAGGCTCGCAATGCGAGCGAAAAGGAAGCATGCAGATGGATCAACAACGCTTAACCCATTTACAACAGCTCGAAGCCGAAAGTATTCATATTTTACGTGAAGTGGCCGCTGAATTTGATAACCCAGTAATGATGTATTCGATTGGTAAAGACTCTTCGGTGATGCTGCATTTAGCACGCAAGGCTTTTTATCCGGGGAAAATTCCCTTCCCACTACTGCATGTGGACACCGATTGGAAATTTCGTGAAATGATCGAATTTCGTGATCGCATGGCGCACAAGTATGGTTTTGAGCTTTTGGTACACAAAAACCCAGAAGGGATCGCGATGGGGATCAGCCCTTTTGAGCATGGATCTTCAAAGCATACCGACATCATGAAAACCCAAGGTTTAAAACAAGCGTTGAACCAATATGGTTTTGATGCTGCTTTTGGTGGTGCGCGTCGTGATGAAGAGAAATCACGCGCGAAAGAGCGTGTTTATTCTTTTCGTGACAAGAACCACACATGGGATCCGAAGAACCAGCGTCCGGAGCTATGGAAAACCTACAACGGCCAAATCAATAAAGGTGAGAGCATTCGTGTCTTCCCGTTGTCGAACTGGACTGAATTGGATATCTGGCAATACATCTATTTGGAAAACATCGAGATCGTACCGCTGTATTTATCGGACATTCGCCCAGTTGTCGAACGCGATGGGATGCTGATCATGGTTGATGATGAGCGGATGAAGCTGCAACCTGGAGAAGAAGTTCAGCACAAGAGTGTGCGTTTTCGCACGTTAGGTTGTTATCCACTTACTGGCGCAATTGAATCAGAGGCCAATACGCTAACGGGCATCATTGAAGAGATGCTGGTGGCCACTTCCAGTGAACGACAAGGCCGCGCGATCGACCACGATCAATCAGGATCGATGGAATTGAAAAAACGCCAAGGTTATTTCTAAGCCTCTAAGGAAAGATTATGAATAGTGCAGTTCAGGCTCAGCTTTCTGAGATCGGTATTGAAGCTTATCTCACGCAACACCAGCACAAATCGTTACTGAGATTTCTGACTTGTGGCTCAGTTGATGATGGAAAAAGTACCTTGATTGGTCGTTTGCTTCATGACACAAAACAGATTTATGAAGATCAACTGGCCGCCGTCCATTCCGATAGCCAGCGTGTTGGCACGACGGGCGAGCGCCCCGATTTAGCTCTGTTAGTTGATGGCCTGCAAGCGGAACGTGAGCAAGGGATCACCATTGACGTGGCGTATCGCTATTTCTCTACCCAAAAGCGCAAATTCATCATTGCCGATACTCCGGGGCATGAGCAGTACACGCGCAATATGGCGACGGGCGCATCCACTTGCGATCTCGCGGTGATTTTGATCGATGCCCGTAAAGGCATTTTGGATCAAACGCGTCGCCACTCATTCATTGCCAATCTTTTAGGTTTGAAGCATTTTGTGGTGGCGGTGAATAAGATGGATCTGGTCGATTACTCACAAGATCGTTTTGAGCAGATCCGTCAAGACTACGTGGAATTTTCAAAGCATCTGCAAGGTGATACTGATATTCAGATCATCCCGCTTTCTGCTCTGGAAGGGGACAACGTGGTCGAAGCAAGTCAACATATGCGTTGGTATCAAGGCCCATCACTGCTGGAGCTGCTTGAAACGGTGGACGTAGATCAGCAAAAAGGAGCCGGTGAGTTTCGTTTTCCAGTGCAGTATGTGAACCGACCGAATCTCGATTTTCGCGGTTTTGCTGGCACGATTGCAGCGGGCAGCATCAGCGTTGGAGATGCAATCACTGCACTTCCGTCCGGAAAAACATCCACCGTGGCACGTATTGTTACTTTCGATGGAGATTTGCCGCAAGCGCAAGCAGGCCAAGCGGTGACGTTAACGCTCAGCGATGAAATTGACATCAGCCGTGGTGATCTTATTGTGCTGCAAGGAGCGCAGGTTGAATCAACTAACCATCTATTAGCCGATGTGGTCTGGATGACAGAACAACCGCTCAAAGCCGGGCGTGAATACAACATCAAAATTGCAGGTAAGAAAACCGTCGGCCAGTTGCAAGCAGTACGTCACCAGTACGATATTAATAATTTATCGACTTATCACAGTGAAGAGTTGCCGCTCAATGGCATTGGCTTGTGTGAATGGTCGCTAACAGAGTCGATCGCGCTGGATAAATACTTAGACAGTGCCAATACTGGTGGATTTATCATCATCGATCGCCTGACGAATGTGACGGTGGGGGCGGGCTTAGTTCGAGATAGTTTGCAAAACATCGCTCATGCTCAAAGCGCCCACTCTGCATTTGAAGTGGAATTGAATGCCTTGATCCGCAAGCACTTTCCACACTGGGAAGCTAAAGATCTTCGTCAGTTACTCAAGGCTTAACTGTGGTGATTCGCTGGGAGGGATTGCCGCTTACAGCGTCCCTCTATTGGCTAGTTTGAGGCAACAAAGGATTGAGTAATGAGTACGAATTTGGCCAATAAAGATGAAAATGTTGTCTGGCATCAGCATACGGTGGATAAGTCGTTCCGCGCCAACTTAAAACAACAACAGCCAGCAGTATTGTGGTTTACGGGGCTGTCAGGGGCGGGAAAATCAACCATTGCTGGTGCGTTGGAACAGCGTTTAGCTCAACTCGGGTATCACACCTATTTACTCGATGGGGATAATGTACGCCACGGCTTGTGCAGCGACCTTGGGTTCTCAGAGCAAGATCGGCGAGAAAATATTCGCCGTATTGGTGAACTCGCGAAGCTGATGGCCGATGCTGGGTTAATCGTGTTATCTGCATTCATTTCACCGCATCGCGCTGAGCGTCAATTAGTGCGCGATATGCTGCCACAAGGTGAATTCATCGAAGTGTTTGTCAATACCAAGTTGGACGTGTGCGAGCAGCGCGACCCGAAGGGGCTGTATGAAAAAGCGCGCGCTGGTGAAATCAGTAATTTTACGGGCATTGACTCTGAGTATGAGTCGCCGCAAAACCCTGAGGTCGATCTTGCGGCTGGCGAAAAAAGCATTGATGAGCTGGTGGAAATTTGCCTAACAGCGCTGAAAGTGCGAGCGATTATCGCCTAATGCAGAAGAGGGCTCATCAGCTTGAGCCCTTTATTTTTGAGGCTAGACAGCGTGATGAAAAGAGCTGCTGGCAACTTCGGTGTGGACAGTGAATTTCTGGCTAAGCACCGCCAACATCTGATCGTAGTACTGCATATTCGGTTTATTACCCAGTAGCTTACACAGCTCATTGCCAGTGGGACTGAAACGGTAATAGAGCAGCCTTACCCCTTTACTCATCGATTGCAGTGACAGATTCTTGCCTTGATAGGTCAACAGCAGTGCCGGTTCAAGTTCAATTTCTCCAGATTCCAGTTCAGTGGCATGCAGTAAGCCAAGCTCGATCAGTACTAATAGGCTCGAATAGGGTAATTGGAAACTACCCATATTGATGACAAATGTGCTGATGCGCTTCCCTAAACTAAAAATACCGTTAGTAGCACGAATGCCGACCAACAGCTTGCGGCTGTTATCGCTACCAAAACAGCAGGCTAACGCTGAGGCTTTTTGGAGTATCTGCGCCTCTTTTGGTGTCATGTCTTGTAATACTTGCAGTGCTTTCATTGAGGTTGAACCGGGGTTGGTCACCTCGCGTTTGAGTACTTGCGCCCAAAGTCGCTGCATCGAAGAGTTGTGGATGTCTTGCGCCATATCGAAAAAACGGTGTAACCAATCTTGATCAGGCTCTCCCGCGGTCTCATTTTTACAAGAGATATGCGCCAGTTTGACGATCTGCTCTAGGTTTTTTTGTCGCTGCTCTTTACGTTGCTGTTCTCTAAATAAGGCGCGATCAAGCGAGGTTTTTTCTGGCGGATCCGTTTGTAGCAGCGCATCTAAGCCGTGATATTGAGCAATATTCAAAATGCGACTACCACTGTCTTTGATGTAGCTCGATTTTTTTTCGTGGCTTTGACCTGAGTTGGCTTGATGTTCAATCACTACAGGGTTGTTGGTATCTGCCATTTTATGTCCGCTTCAATCACCCATTTCATTCATGGATTAAAATGTAACGTGTAACGCATTTTCCATCTAGGAAAAACATTCGTTCTAGATCATAAATTTGCGCTATCCCTAATGATAATAACTTGTTAAAATTGTTATCGGAATTTGTGGGGCGCTTATGAAGTGTTGGAAAGAAAATAGACTGAAAAAGCACCTATCGATTACTTTACTATTGTTGATATATGTCGCTTTGCTAGCGTATTTATCTAAATATATCGTTTAGTTTAGATGAATCAATAGGTTGCTATTTTGTTAACTACATGTCGTCGTATTCTTCGATCGCAGTGCCTTCGATCACATACGCTGTTTCGGCCAGATCGTGGCTAACACTTTCGGTTTTCAGTGTCCCAATCAGATAAATTACATCCCAGAGCTGCTGGATTGGAGCACCTTGCGGATATTTCACATAAATAATTTGGTTTGGTGGCGGTGGCGGCACGTGAATGCATGCGCCAAAGTAGGGCACCAGTAGAAACTCAGTAACGTTATTGGCGTCACCTTCCAGTGGGATCACAAAGCCGGGTATTTTGACCAGGCTGCCATTGAGCTCTTTTCTAACTCCGCCGATTTTTGATTGTGCAGCCGTCATTTCGCCATCATGGTTCAATGCTGGCATACCATCGGCGTTGAATTGGTTACGTTCGTTTTCCGGGATCAGATCGATCCAATCGAGCGTCAGTACTTGTTCATTACTCTGTGCGTACATCGGTAACAAGCCCGATAGCAGCAGCGTGCTGATAAGCAGTAGTTTTTTCATCGTTAAGTCCTAAATTCGAATGGTCATTCCATCGCTAAGTGATTGTCTATAGGCGCGCAGAGCCGGGATGACACCAATAATAATGCCAGCCAGCTGTACATAAGCTAATAATTGCCACTCATAGCCGCTTAAGGTGCTGAGTGTGATTTGAATGCCATAATGCTGCGCAATAAAAGGTTGCGCCAGTGCGAGCAGTGAATACAACCCCGCTAATCCAACGCAGATGCCAATGAAGGTCAGCGTCGTCGCTTCGCTGATAAGCAGAGCAAAAATATGTTTAGGTTGTGCGCCCATGGCGCGCAGAATCGCCATTTCACGGCGTCTTTCCTGCAAGCTTGTCAGTAAGCTGCTGAGCATGCCAAGTAACCCTGCCGCCACCACAAAGACCGACACTGCCATTAAAGCTTGTTCTGCTATCGACATCATACCCCACAGTTCTTGCAGAGCGACGCCGGGCATAATGGCGCTCAAAGGTTCTTGGCGATAGTTATTGATTTCACGTTGCAGTGCAAAGGTTTGAATTCTCGATTTTAAACCGATCAACATGGCGGTGATCTGCTTGGGTTGAAAGTTGTGTTGTTCAAGCTGCTCTTTGGATGGTGAATTGCCTAAATGCGCACCCGATTCCCAACCCACGTGAATGGCTTCAATCGCTTCTAATGAGACATGCACCGTTTTGTCTACGGGCGTTCCCGTTGGCGCTAAAATACCCACTACTTTGAAAGGGAGGTTGTCGTGGCGGCTAAAACCCACATCGCTGATCCCATGCGCAATAATGATGTCACTGCCAATATGATAACCTAAGGTTTTGGCGACATCAGAACCCAATACCGTTTCAAATAAACCATGAAATTCAGTGCCTTGAGAGAAAGTGAGTGGTTGCTTACTTCCATATTTGAAATGCTCGAAATAATGGTGATTGGTGCCCATAACGCGAAACCCTTGGTGTGAGTCACCCAATGAAATGGGGATCGCCCACTTGACGCTGCGATGTTCACTGAAGGCTTGGTAGCTTTTCCAGTCGATATTATTGGTGGCATTGCCAATTCTAAATACCGAATAGAGCAGCAAGTTGACTTGTCCAGAGCGGCCACCGACGATTAGATCCGTCCCTGAAATGGTGTTTGCAAAGCTCTCTTTGGCTTGAGTTCGAATGCGTTCAACCCCCATTAACAGAATGACTGAAATGGCGACCGTCAGAATGGAGAGTAGCGCTGTGGTTTTGCGGTTAAGTACGCTTTTCCACGCCAGATTGGTAATTACATTCATGCTGTCACTCCTGCCTGATTCAATTGAGGGAGGTAAACTGCGCGGTCAAATAAAGCTTCTAAGGTGGGATCGTGGCTCACAAACACCAGTGTTGAACCTGCCCGATTCGCCTCTTCCAATAGCAGTTCGATAAACGCGAGTCGATTGTCGTGATCCAGCGCCGAGGTTGGCTCATCAGCGATGATCAGCTTGGGTTCGCCAATCAATGCTCTCGCCGCCGCGACACGCTGCTGCTGGCCAATACTCAGTTCGATAACCGGTTTAGTCAGTAGTTCAGGTGCAAGATGTAGGCGAGTGAGTAACTGTTTTGCTTTCTCAATCAGATCGCCTGCCACATTCTGCTTGCGAGTGCTGGAAAAATGGCAAGGTAGCGTAACGTTTTCAATCACTGAGAGATAAGGCAATAAATTAAATTGTTGGAAAATGTAGCCAATGTGATCGGCTCGAAAACGATCCCGTTGACGGGAAGTTAACGTCGACAGGTTGGTGCCTAAAATAGAGACCTCCCCTCGTTGTGCTTGGTTGATCCCAGTCAGTAAGCTCAGTAAGGTCGATTTGCCACAACCACTTGGCCCTTTAATAAAAAGGTGCTCTCCACGTTTTACACAAAGATCCTGGATAGATAAGGCTGGTTGTGAGCTATTCGGCCAACGAAATTCGACCTCTTTCAATTCAATGACAGACGTCAGCGATAGAATATGCAAATCACTCATTGTGAATTCCTTTAACGACAATGAACCTAGAGTAAGTGTGTGCTTACTCTAGGTTGTTGCTTATACGCCTTAAAACGTAATGCGAGTGCTGTTTGTTTTCAACTCAGAGGCAGATTGTGCTTTGTCTGTCAGTACATTGGCAGAGATTGTTTGGGTATTTGGGAACAAGTTAAACCATTGCGTGTCGAGGTACTGCAATTGCGGCATGTTATCGCAGTGATATTGGTACTGAATCGTGAATTCACCGTGACCACTATGCTCGCCTTCATCATGCACATCTTTTTTATGGTCATGGTGTGCGTGTTGAGCATCTTTATCTTGATGTTTATCATCATGTTTTTCATGATGGTCGTGGTCGTGGTCGTGGTCGTGGTCGTGGTCGTGGTCGTGGTCGTGGTCGTGGTCGTGGTCGTGGTCGTGGTCGTGGTCGTGGTCGTGGTGCTCACCATTTAACGTATGCGCGATACGACTTTCTTCTAAATGACACTTGGCCGGAGCGGGCAGTTGGAAAATGCCATCGGCGTGGCTGAACTGCTCAAGGACTTTATTTAAGCGCTGTTGTTGTTCATCATTTTGTGGTGCATGTTCAAAGCCGACTACATCAGCGCCGGGGGCGGTGATTTCAATCAGTAAATCTTGCCCATCTTGAGCAATATTGAACTCGACGTGGCCATGTACATGAGCCTCATGTTGGCGAAACTCTTCATTTGCCAGTGCTGGCATGCTTAAAATTAGGCCGATAGAGAGAGCGAGTTTACGTTGGATAAACATTGGGTGATTCCTTTTAAACATCAAAATAGCCCTTAGCCCTTAGCCCTTAGCGCTTTGGCTTTGGGTAACAAATCATAAATAACTAGATAAGACGTCTAAAAGTGAGGAGGTGAGCGAGCAAGATAAGCGTAATGAACTGAGGGGCGACGCTGAGTTTTCTCTACTGATGATCGAATTTCGCAGCCACTAACGGCAGGAAGGATAGGCAGCGCACTGCTTAGACCATTTTGAAAGCCAGAAAAAAGTTGGCAATGATGCTGCGCGTGATGCGCAGGATTAGTATCGAGGTGATGATCTACATAAGCGACATTCAACCATAGCATCAGCAGCATGGCACATAATGCAATGCTTTGAGCTCGGTAATGGGGGCAACGTAGACGGGTAAACATCAAACCAATACAGTAGTAAAATGATAATTGTTATAATATAACAATATTGTGAGAATAAAGCGTACTCTTATTTTTATAAAAGCACCTTTCACCACGATATGTTTAGCAAAGGCAGCCGTGTTATCGGCCACCTAAGGTTATTATAAATTCTGTTTGATCAAGCCTAAAACCGTTTGAATTTCCTCATCACTCAATGCACCTTCCTTAACAAACAGTACCTTACCTTGCTTATCTTGAACGATGATCGCTGATGATTCCTCTTTTAAATCCCACGCTTTGGCTACATTTCCCGCTTCATCTAGCACCATGGAAGACCACGGAAACTCTTTCTTGCTGTCTTGAGCGGAAGATTTGACAAACGATCCTGTGCCCCAAATCGCATCATCTTGGTTGATGATCGAGGTGGTTTGATAACTTTCTGCGGGAAATTGTGCGGCCATAATGGCAGCCATCAATGGTGCATTTAACGCTTTAGCACTGCTGCGACCAGCAATGGCTTGAATGACGCGCACTTTGCCTAGCAGTTGGCTGGTATCCCAAGTTTGAAAGGCCGTTTTATCATCTTGTAGGATGATTTCACCATGTTTTTCCACTGAAACATCAGCAACTTGCTGACCTTGGGTAATGTTGTGTGCCATGGTAAGCGCTGGACAGCAGGCCATTAGAATGGCGATCACTCGTTTACTTTTCATTGTAGGGGTCCCTTTTAGTTGAGCAACAAAGGTATAGCATAGAATCAATAAAACCACGAAAAGAGGCCATTAAGCGGTTAACAAAATGCTAACAAAGCCTCAATTCTACACGCTTTATTCGCTGAGCTGGGGTGGGAAGCAGATGCCTGTTCCTCCTAACCCACAATAACCATTCGGATTTTTAGCTAAATATTGTTGATGATAGCTTTCGGCGTAGTAGTAAGGACCAGCGGGTACAATTTCGGTGGTAATTAAGGCTCGTTGACTGGCTGACAACGCCTGCTGGTATCGCTGCTTTGAGGCCTGTGCTATTTGCTGTTGTTGTTCTGAATAGGTATAGATAGCGGAGCGATACTGAGTGCCTTTATCGTTACCTTGACGCATGCCTTGGGTCGGATCGTGCTTTTCCCAAAAATGACTTAATAGCTTTTCTAATGGCAAGCGCTGTGGATCAAAGATTACGCGTACCACTTCAGTATGGCCAGTTTCACCACTGCATACTTCTTCGTAAGTTGGGTTTGGGGTAAAGCCGCCGGCATAGCCTACTGAAGTCGACACCACACCATCGAGTTGCCAAAATAAGCGTTCAGCGCCCCAAAAACAGCCCATACCAATCACTATTTGTTGCTGATGCTCATTAGGCTGCTCAGTGATGTTGCTGTGGTTAACGTAATGAATTTCCTCCACTGACATAGGGGTTTCTCGTCCTTTCAGTGCTGTTTGTGCGCTGACCATTGTTTGTTTATTGAGCATGAGCTTTCCTTTTGTGTACCGATTTTTGGCTTTATTTATTGTTGTTGAGCCACTGTTTCACATTCAGCCCGAATAATTGACTGATTTCATACAGACGGAGCTTGCTATTGGCGGTATGATTTCCATCCATTAACGATCTGTTTACTCAACTGTTCCTTTAATTAAGCATGAGACGAAAATCATTACCAGTTCTATTCACGATGCTACTTATTTCCACTTCGGCGTATGCCAAGGTGGCGTTAACCATTAATGGTTTAGAGGGTGAATTAGAAAACAACGTTGAAGCCTATTTATCGTCGATTCCAGAGAGCGACTATTCAACGCATCTTCGTTTTCAATCTCGTTTAGAGAAAAGCATGACGGAAGCGCTTGTCGCGCTGGGTTACTACCATCCTCAATTTGAGTTTGTGGTGGTGAGCGATGAGCAAGAGCTGATGGTCAATATCAATCCTGGACCGCTAACAACCATTAAAGAGATGGATGTGGTGATCAGCGGGGAAGCTGAATCTGATGCTGATTTTGCCAATCTTAT
This sequence comes from Vibrio sp. 1151_11, assembly GCF_029478525.1. NCBI lineage: Bacteria > Pseudomonadati > Pseudomonadota > Gammaproteobacteria > Vibrionales > Vibrionaceae > Vibrio > Vibrio sp. 1151_11. Next base: position 137,055 of record NZ_SHMN01000005.1, read on the forward strand.
TAACCGCAATGCCCTTAAAGTGGGCGCGGCGGTTAATCATGGCCAGTACGATGCTTTGAAATCGGGTATCCGTAACTTAGCGTTGCAAAAAGGTTATTTTAACGGGAATTTTGAATTAAGCCGTTTGGAAGTTGCGCCAGAGTTGAATGAAGCTTTCGTACGCCTTCATTTTAACAGTGGTATTCGTTACCATTTTGGTCCCTCGCTCATTACTGGCAGCCAAATTGAAGATCAGCGAGTTCGCTCACTTCAGCCCTATAAAACCAATGATCCTTACCTTGTTTCCAAGGTAGGGGAATATAACCAAAACTTATCCAATACCGATTGGTTTTCCTCTGTTTTTGTTGAACCCGATCTTAGCCAACTGGAGAACGGTCGCGAACTGCCGATGAAGGTTTCCCTTGCACCGCAAGCTCGAAATCAGCTTGAAACCGGTTTAGGTTACTCAACGGATGTGGGAGTGCGTGGTTCATTCAAGTGGAAGAAACCTTGGGTTAACAGCCTCGGCCACAGTTTTGATAGCAGTTTCTCCCTTTCTGCCCCAGAGCAGACTATTACCGCTGGCTACAAAATACCGCTAGAAGATGTGCGGCGTGAATATTATCGAATTCAGTATGGAATGAAGAATGTCGATAACCGTGATACGAAGAGTTTGGAGTCTAACTTATCGTTTGAACGCCACTGGCTGCGTGATGGTGGTTGGCATCGAACCCTATTCGTTCGTTATTTGATAGAAAACTACGAACAAGGTTTGCAAAGCGATGTCGGCCAGTTTGTATTACCGGGAGCGACCTATTCTCGTACGCGTGTTCGTGGTGGTTCAATGCCGATGTGGGGCGATAAACAGAGCATCACACTTGAGTATGGCGATCCAAATTTCGTCTCTGAAACGCGTGTGGTGCGGTTGTTGGCGGGCACGGCTTGGATACGCAGCGCTGGGCAAAACCACCGTGGTTTATTGCGTTTAGACGGCGGCGCAAACTTCAGTGAAGAGTTTGACAAACTCTCGCCTTCTCTGCGCTTCTTTGCTGGTGGCGATAACAATTTACGAGGGTATAGCTATCAATCTATCTCACCTAAAGATGCCAGTGGCGCACTGACTGGGGCCAAATACATCGCCACCAGTTCGTTGGAGTATCAATATCGCTTGGTTGGAAATTGGTGGGGCGCGCTGTTTGTCGATTATGGCGATGCCTTTAATGACTCGCCGGATTGGAAAACTGGTGTGGGAGCCGGGATTCGCTGGGCTTCTCCGGTTGGACCGATCCGCTTAGATTTTGCATGGGGGCTTGACGCCAATCCCGGCGATGAATTTCAGCTGCATTTCACCTTGGGGCCTGAACTATGACCAAAGTGATGTTGAAGATAACCAAATGGGCATCGGCGATTTTATTCACCTTGTTGGGCGCGGTATTTATTGCACTCGCAGCCTTGTTGTTTACCAATACAGGGCTTAACGGCCTATTGTGGGGAGCGCAAAAAGCGCTGCCACAACTGCAGGTTGCCAGTGCTCAAGGTGCCATTTTTCCACGTTTCACGCTCAACCAAGTCACCTTTTCCGATGAAGCATTAAAGCTCGATCTCGATGTGCAGCGCGTGACATTAGCCATAAGTGCTAGCTGCTTATTGGAGCCTTCAATTTGCTTAAATGAACTTGCGATCAGTGGATTAAGGCTGGCACTGCCAGAGCTTCCCCCTTCGACGCAAGGTGAGCCTTCGTCTGCCTCTGATCCCATTACGTCAATCTCTACACCGGTGCCAATTAAGGTTGGCCGTGTGGAGCTCAATGATATTCAGCTGGATATTTTGGGTAATACGCTGGCATGGAAGCAATTTTCTACCCATGCCTCATTTCAAGGTAATCGCTTACGGATTGGCAAAACCAGTTGGAGCGATATTCAACTGAAGCTTGCGAGCAATGAAGATGTCGATTCAGCCTCAAGCGCACAATCCAAATCCACTCCATCCACAACCGTATCATCGACGGCGGCACCTGCGGTGAAAACGCCCATCACCTTGCAAGAGGTGATCATTCCGCTGCAATTGGAAGTGGAGCGTTTTGATATCAACCAGTTTACTCTTCAGCAAGCTGAGCCTTTGGTTGTCAAGCATCTTGGTTTGGTCGCCAATGCTTATCAGAGCAGTGTTTCATTAAAATCACTTGAGCTTGAGCTGCCACAATTGATTGCCAACCTAAAAGCTGATGCGCAGCTGAAGGGAGACTATCCGCTCAATCTCTCTTTAAAAAGCACGCTCAAAATGGCCGAAGCTCAGGGGCAAACACTGGCACTAGAGGCTTCGGGGAGCTTGGGTGATTTAACGCTCAACGCGAAACTGGGCGGGCTTGCACAAGCAAACTTAAATGCGCAATTGGCGCTACTGCAACCTGAGATCCCGTTTGATATTTCGTTAGATGATGTTCAAGCACAGTGGCCATTGATTGGGCAAGGAGACTATTTTGTTCGCGTGCCGAGTTTAAAAACTCAAGGCTCACTCGACGGATATAGCGTGGTGCTCAAGGGCCAACTGCAAGGTAAAGATCTGCCCGATGTGAGGCTGGATGTTGCTGGTAAAGGCACTTTACAGCAAATCAACTTAGATTCTTTGCTAATCGATACCTTAGGGGGGCAAATTGCTGGCCAAGTGATGGCCAACTGGCAAGCCCCAATTCACTGGCAAGCGGCGCTGAATTTAGAACAGATTCAGCCGGGATTACAGTGGCCGGAAGCCGAAGGCGTGATCAGCGGTAAGCTCGAAACCACGGGTGAGTTGACCGAGCAGGGCGGTTGGAACGTTGCGCTGCCTATTTTGGATATTGAGGGTGTGTTGCGTGGCTACCCACTGAATATTGAAGGTCAATTAAACGCATCAGATATGACAGGGAAAGGCGCTTTTACTGTGTCGACCAGCGGCTTAACGTTAGCCCATGGACCCAACCAGATTACGGCCAAAGGTGAGCTGGATAAAGAGTGGCGTATGGGCTTATCGGTTGATTTTTCGGATTTGGTGAAAAGTGTTCCTGATTTGCACGGCAAAGTGATTGGCGATATTTATCTGCGTGGTGATTTACAGCAGCCACAAATCAAGCTGCGCCTCAATGCAAATGATCTTGCTTGGCAGCAACAAGCGACCCTAAAGCAGGTGACTTTAACTGGTGATGTTACGCCACTTCCTGTACCACAAGCCGAAGTGAAATTGCAGGCGAGCCAGTTGAGCTACCAGCAGCAGTTAGTTGATAGTGTGGACTTGCGTTTTTCAGGCACGCAGGCGCAGCATCAACTGAGCTTAGACGTCATTTCAAATCTGATTTCAACCAGCTTGGCGATCAGCGGATCTTTTGAAGATAAGCCGACGATGCAGTGGCAAGGTGCGCTGGAACGAGTACAACTGTCCACAGAACAAGGGCCGTGGCTATTAAACCAAGCGACACCTGTTGCGGTTAATATCGAGAAACAACAAGTCACGATTGCCGCGCATTGTTGGCAGCAAGAGGGAGCATCGCTCTGCTTAGATAAAGACGCGACTGTGGGGCAAAGTGGCGCGGCCGAGCTCTCTCTCAACCATTTTGATTTTCAGCAAATCGCAATGTTTTTACCACAAGAGACTCAACTTAAAGGCCAAGCCGATGTCAGTCTCACAGCTCAATGGGCGCCCAATACAGCGCCTCAAGCGAAAGTGTCACTCAGCTTAAGCCAAGGTGAAGTAACGCAGCACATCGACCAAGCCATTACTTTAGGTTGGGATAGCGTCACTATTGAAAGTACGCTTAAACAGAACAAGCTGTTTGCTCGTTGGCTAGTGGATGTGACCGATAATGGCGATCTGTCGGGGCAAATCACCATTGCGGATCTAATGGCAAAAGAAAAAATGATGGATGGCGCATTAACGCTTTCCACCTTTAATATTGATTTTCTACAGCCGCTGCTTGGGGATTATAGCCAAGCGAAATCGAAGATTAGCAGTCAACTTGCCTTCAGTGGGCCGATGTTGCACCCGAAAGTGACGGGCAGCGTGGTGGTGGATGACATTGTCGTCAAAGGCGATATTTCGCCGCTGGATGTTACCTCGGGCCGAGTGGCGATGGACTTTAATGGTTACCAAGCCTTGCTCAATGCAGCGATTCAAACTGCGGATGGCGAGTTGAGTATCAAGGGGGATGCCGACTGGCAGAAAATGGAGCAGTGGCGTGCCAACCTGCGCGTGTTGGCCGATGAGCTATTGGTGGATCTGCCGCCTATCGTCAAGATTAAAGTTATCCCAGACATGAGCATCACACTAGAACCTCAACTGGCCACTGTGACAGGGAATATTAACCTGCCTTGGGGACGTATCGTGGTAGAAGAGTTGCCTCCGAGCGCGATTGGTGTCTCCAAAGATCAAGTGATATTGGACGCTGCTTTACAGCCTGTGAGCGAGCAAAGCGCCATGCCATTTAACGTTGAAACGAATGTAAACATCTCGATTGGTGATGATTTCCGGCTCAGTGCCTTTGGTTTGCAAGGCGGCTTGATTGGCCGCCTCAATGTGGCGCAAAAGGATAAAGGCCCTTTTATTACTGGAGAAGTAAATATCCAAAATGGTTCGTATCGATCCTTTGGACAAGATTTGCTGATCCAAGAAGGCAAAATTTTAATGAATGGACCGGTTGATCAACCTTATGTTTCGATTAAAGCGGTGCGCAACCCAGATAACACACAAGATGGCGTGATTGCAGGAGTAAAAGTGACCGGCTCTGCCGATGAACCCATAGTCTCCATTTTTTCAGAACCCGCGATGCCACAAGCCAATGCACTTTCTTACCTACTTCGTGGTCAGAATATTGATGGCGAGGCGGGTGGCAATGCGATGACCACTGCACTGATTGGTTTGAGCTTGGCACAAAGCGGTAAGGTGGTGGGCGAAATTGGTCAAGCCTTCGGCGTGCAAGATCTGCAATTGGATACGGCTGGTTCCGGTGATGATTCACAAGTGACGGTAAGCGGCTATATTTTACCGGGGCTACAAGTGAAATATGGTGTTGGTATTTTCAGCTCGGTGGGCGAATTTACCGTGCGTTACCGCTTGATGAGGGATTTGTACGTTGAAGCGGTATCCGGCTTAGATAGCGCGGTGGATCTTTTGTATCAGTTTGAATTTAACTAGGGACAGTCATATGCAACATCTGGTTTTTGTCTACGGCACATTACGCCGTGGTGAAAGTAATGCGCATCTGCTTGAGACAAGCGAAATGTTAGGATCGTTCTACACGCCGGCTGACTATGCGCTGTATGATCTAGGTCCATATCCTGGCTTGGCTCAGGGACAGCAATCGATAGTTGGTGAGGTATATCGAGTGGATGAGCAAACACTAGCAAAACTCGATCTTTTAGAAGATATTCCCATCGAATATCGCCGTGAAACGATCGAAACCCCATTTGGCCGTGCGTGGATTTATCTCTATCAAGATCACAGCCGTCTTACTGCTGTGATTGATTCTGGAGACTGGTGCCAACGGGTGTAACGAACGGCGTTGAAAATGGAAATAAAAAAGCCACACAGCGTATTAGCAGGATGTGGCTTTTTATTTATAACGACACTTATCCCCTTCCTACTTGAAGCTGCAGCGGTGTTGGCTACGTTCGTTCACCCCAATCACATAGTTTGCCTATGCTCATGGGGACTCACTCACTTGCCGCCTACCTGCAACTCCAAGTTGTTTGGGTATATAACTATCGTGACTGTTTAATGATGGTGACTATTTTTGAGCGCGTTCAAATGAAGTCAGGATTTCAGCTCGCGCGGCAGCGGCATCTTCCCATCCATCGACTTTGACCCATTTGCCCGCTTCAAGCTCTTTATAGCGTTCAAAGAACTGTGTAATTTGCGCCTTCAGTAGTGCTGGCAGGTCATTTACGTCTTGAATGTGGTCGTACTCTTTGGTGAGCTTGGAGTGAGGAACCGCCACCACTTTGGCATCTTCACCAGACTCATCGGTCATCTTCAATACGCCAACTGGGCGGCAGCGAATCACCGAGCCTGGCATGAGCGGATAAGGCGTGGGCACCAACACATCGACAGGATCGCCATCGAGCGATAAGGTGTGATTCACATAACCGTAGTTGCATGGGTAGAACATAGGTGAAGACATGAAACGGTCCACAAATACCGCGCCAGATTCTTTGTCGACTTCGTATTTGATTGGGTCGGCGTTGGCTGGAATTTCAATCACCACGTAAATATCATCAGGCAGTGATTTTCCTGCCGGAACGTTGTTTAAGCTCATTTAGCATTTCCTTTTTCGTCGCTGGACTTGAATTGTTTTGGGTTGATTAACAGAACGTAAACGCTTGTGTTGCAACTTTAGCGGTAAATAGGAAACGGTGTAAACCGTAAAAAGAGAGTCTTGCCTCATATTTATCGATAAAAAAAGCGCCTAGAGTTAGGCGCTCATTGAGCTGATTTAATCGCGATTGAGTTCCAAGAACTCTTCCAATTTATGGACCATATTTTTTGAACCGCAGAAGAATGGCACACGTTGATGCAGTTCTGTCGGCTTAATATCCAACACGCGATTGACACCGTCAGAAGCAATACCGCCTGCTTGTTCAATCAAAAACGCCATTGGATTACATTCGTACAATAGGCGCAGCTTGCCGTTTGGATGGCTTTGCGTGCTTGGGTATAGATAGATCCCACCTTTGAGCAGGTTACGGTGAAAATCCGCCACTAGCGAACCAATGTAACGTGACGTGTAAGGGCGATTATCTTCAGGCACATTCTCTTGGCAGTATTTAATGTATTTTTTGACGCCGGTTGGGAAGCGGATGTAGTTACCTTCATTGATGGAGTAAATTTTACCATCATCGAAGGTCATCATATTGGGGTGTGAAAGATAGAAAGTGCCGAGTGACGGATCATAAGTAAAGCCATTTACGCCGTTGCCAGTGGTATACACCAACATGGTTGAAGAGCCGTAAATAACATAACCAGCCGCAACCTGTTTATTACCGGGTTGTAAGAAGTCTTCTTGTGTTGGTGGCGTGCCGACTGGCGATACGCGGCGATAAATAGAAAAAATCGTGCCGACAGAGACATTGACATCGATGTTGGATGAGCCGTCCAGCGGGTCCATCAACACCACGTATTTTGCGTTTTTGTTGAGCTCTTTGCTAAACGCAACCGCTTCATCTTCTTCTTCACTGGCGACACCACACACTTGATCGCGCGCTTCAAGCGCCGCTTTAAATTTTTCGTTGGCGTAGACATCGAGTTTTTGTTGTTCTTCGCCTTGAATATTATCCGTACCAACTGCACCGGTAATATCAGCAAGGCCTGCTTTGTTGATTTCTCTATTAACAATTTTTGCCGCAAGACGAATAGAGGACAACAGAGATGAAAGATCACCGCTTGCGTGGGGGAAGTCATGTTGTTTCTCAACAATAAACTCGCCAAGAGTGCGAATCTCAGACATGTTATTTCCTTAACATAGCTATATAGGGGGAGTGATTGTTTCACAACGCATCCTCTTGTTGGGATGTCGGCCGAAACGAGTGACCCATTTGATAACGTTTGGGTAACACTGCGATTTTAGGGCTTAGATCTTTTTAATGGTAATGAAGTAACAGATTGAGATCTCAATTTGTTTGTCGACTTTTTAGAAGTTGCAAACATGCTCGCTTTTCTTAAATGGATGGTGATAATGGAGGCAATCACTCACAACGCCATGTGCGAGGCTAGGATTTATGCATATTCACATTCTTGGGATTTGCGGTACGTTTATGGGCGGTGTTGCCGTTTTAGCGCGGCAATTAGGTCATAAAGTTACCGGCAGCGACGCCAACGTTTACCCACCGATGAGTACGTTATTGGAGTCTCAAGGGATCGAGATTATCGAAGGTTTTGACCCTGCTCAATTAGAGCCCAAGCCTGATTTGGTGGTGATTGGCAACGCCATGAGTCGCGGCAATCCGTGTGTTGAATATGTGCTGAACCACAACTTGCGTTACACCTCTGGCCCGCAATGGTTGCAAGAGTTCCTGTTGCATGACCGCTGGGTCCTTGCGGTGGCTGGCACACACGGTAAAACCACCACGTCGAGCATGTTGGCGTGGATCTTGGAAGATTGTGGTTACCAACCGGGCTTTTTGGTGGGAGGCGTACTTGGCAACTTTGGCATTTCTGCGCGTTTGGGCGAAAGCATGTTTTTTGTGGTTGAAGCCGATGAATATGACAGTGCTTTTTTCGATAAGCGTTCTAAGTTTGTCCATTATCATCCACGCACTTTAGTGTTGAACAACTTAGAGTTTGATCATGCGGACATTTTTGACGATCTTGAAGCGATTAAGCGCCAATTTCATCATCTAGTGCGTACTGTTCCGGGCAATGGTCGTATTTTTGCTCCGCAAAAAGAGCGCGCATTAGCGGATGTTCTCGCACGTGGCTGCTGGAGCGAAACCGAGTTTACCGGTGAGCAAGCGCAGTGGAAAGCTGAAAAAATCACGCGTGATGGTTCGCAATTTGATGTGTTCTTTGACAATGAACGCGTGGGGCGCGTAACTTGGGATTTGGTTGGCGATCATAATGTCGATAACGCCTTAATGGCGATTGGTGCGGCGCGTCACGTAGGGGTCACTCCAGATTTAGCCTGTCAAGCTTTGGGCAAATTTATCAATACCAAACGTCGTTTAGAGCTCAAAGGCGAAGTGAATGGTATTACGTTGTATGACGATTTTGCTCATCATCCAACGGCCATTGAACTTACTTTGGGTGGTTTACGTAATAAGGTAGGCGATCAGAAAATTATCGCGGTTTTAGAGCCTCGTTCGGCTACGATGAAGTTGGGCGTACATAAGCAAACTTTAGCGGCGTCATTACAGCAAGCCGATTCAGTTTATCTCTATCAGCCGAACAATCTTGCTTGGTCGGTGCAGGATGTGGCTGACCAATGCTCACAACCAGCGCAAGTGAATGATGATATTGATGCTTTCGTCGCGCAAATTGCGCAGGAAGCCCAGCCGGGCGATCACATTTTGGTGATGAGCAATGGTGGCTTTGAAGGTATTCATAACAAGCTCCTACTTGCATTAAATCAAGCCATGTAATGCCAGCGACACAAACGAAATAGAGAGTTATGACAACAAAACAGAAAGCCATCACTTTAGCCTTTACTGGCGCTTCAGGTGCTCCTTACGGACTTCGTCTGTTGGAGTGTTTATTGGCTGCAGATTACCGAGTGTATCTGTTGATCTCTTCGGCCGCGCGTGTTGTGCTTGCAACCGAGCACGGTTTGAAGTTGCCCAGTGGGACTGAGGCAGCCAAAACAGCGTTGGTGGAACATTTACACTGCGATGCCTCACAGCTTGTTGTGTGCGGTAAAGAAGAGTGGTTCTCTCCAGTGGCTTCGGGCTCTGCCGCGCCAAAACAGATGGTGGTGTGCCCATGTTCGGCAGGCAGCGTTGCGGCGATTGCCCATGGCATGTCCGATAATTTGATCGAACGTGCTGCCGATGTAGTGATGAAAGAGCGTGGCCAACTGGTGTTAGTGGTGCGAGAAACTCCGTTTTCCACCTTACATTTAGAAAACATGCTCAAGTTGTCGCAAATGGGCGTCACCATTATGCCCGCTGCCCCCGGTTTTTATCATCAGCCACAGTCAATTGAAGACTTGGTCGATTTTATGGTGGCGCGTATTTTGGACCATTTAGGCGTTGAACAAGGGCTTGTGCCGCGTTGGGGATATGACTCACGCCCAACGGTGTAGCTTATTGCGTTAATTCCAATTACAATCCACCTCACTCAACGGGGAGCAAATCATTCATCTCAATGAATGCTGCTGAGATCAAGCGTGAGCTTGGGACCCGTAAACCTGAACCAGATAATGCTGGCGTAGGAATTGGGTTAGGATCTCAGAATAGGAATAATGGAATATTCTCATCCTCCTCAAGCCTGTGCCGCTCAACCAAGGAGAGCGACCAGTTGAACACCACTCTTAATACCATTGCACTTGCTACCATCACCTCTTTTTCAGCGCATGCCGCTGACAATATCCTTACCGTTTATACCTATGACTCGTTCGCATCAGAATGGGGCCCGGGACCGGCGATTGAAAAAGCATTCGAAGCACAATGCGCTTGCGATCTTCAGTTTGTGGCACTCGATGATGGGGTATCGATCCTAAACCGTTTACGTCTTGAAGGTAATAACAGTAAAGCAGACATCGTACTCGGTTTAGATAACAACTTAATGGCTGAGGCCAAACAGACTGGCTTATTGACAAATCATAATGTCGAGACGAGCCAAGTCACGCTACCCGGTGGTTGGAGTGATGAAACGTTTGTTCCTTATGATTACGGCTATTTTGCCTTTGTTTACAATAAAGAGAAATTAGCAAACCCACCGAAAAGCTTAAAAGAGTTGGTAGAGAAGCGCGATGATCTTAAAGTTATTTATCAAGACCCACGCACTTCAACACCCGGTCAAGGCTTACTGCTGTGGATGAAATCTGTCTATGGTGAGAAAGCCAATTTAGCATGGCAACAGCTCGCCAATAAGACGGTGACAGTCACCAAAGGTTGGTCAGAAGCCTATGCGATGTTTCTTAAGGGTGAGTCCGATCTGGTGCTCTCTTACACCACCTCTCCAGCCTATCATTTAATTGCGGAAAATGACGCCAAGTACGCGGCTGCTGATTTTGCCGAAGGACACTACATGCAAGTGGAAGTGGCTGCGAAAGTAAAACACAGTGATAACGGCAAATTGGCCGATGAGTTCATGCACTTTATTTTAAGTGATCAATTTCAGTCGGTGATGCCAACCGGAAACTGGATGTATCCTGTGACGTCTGTCGCGCTACCGAAAGGTTTTGAAACGCTGGCTGTGCCACCAAAGGCGCTTACCTTTAGCGCACAAGAGGTGTCTGAGATGCGTAAAGCGTGGATCCGTGAGTGGCAAACCGCCTTAACGTTTTAAGGTTCGATAAAGTTTGAATGCTATTCCTAAAATAGGCATTGGGGTCGCGATGCTTGTCGCGACCTTTGTCATCAGTGCATTGGCGGCGTTGCTGTTACAAGCACCCAGCTTAAATGTGATGCACGTATGGCAAGACCCGTATTATCGCCATGTTACTCAATTTAGTTTTTACCAAGCCAGCTTGTCGATGCTGCTCAGTGTTGGTTTCGCGGTTCCTGTTGCTCACGCACTTTACCGTCGTCGATTTTACGGACGCGCGCTGCTGATTAAATTGTTTGCAACGACCTTAGTGCTTCCAGTGCTGGTGGGCGTATTTGGTTTGTTGGCCATTTATGGTAATAGCGGTCTGCTCGCCTCGCTGCTCGCGTGGTTTGATAGCAAACTGCCGTTTTCCATTTACGGATTAAACGGTATTTTACTGGCGCATCTGTTTTTTAATCTCCCGTATGCCAGCCGTTTATTGCTGCAAGCGTTAGAGTCGATCCCGGCTGAACAACATAAGTTATGCGCGCATCTTGGCATGAGTCATTGGCACAAATTTCGTTGGGTTGAATGGCCGCGTTTGCGTCAGCAGCTTCCTCATGTCTGTGGTTTGGTGTTCATGCTCTGTTTTACCAGTTTTGCCACTGTGATGGCACTTGGCGGCGGGCCTAAATCAACCACGATTGAGCTGGCGATTTATCAGGCGATCAAATTTGATTTTGATTTACAAGCCGGCACGCTGCTTGCGCTGTGGCAGATGCTGTTATGCGGGCTGCTGTCTCTATCCATTTCACGCTTAGCGAAGCCGTTATCCATCACCACAGGGCGTCAAGCGAGTGATTATGTGGTTAGTCGAGATAATCGCAAAGCGCAATGTTGGGACGGCACATGGATCTTCCTTGCGTTGCTGTTAGTACTTCCGCCGCTGGTGATGGTCATCTTGAGCGGTTTAAATTCGCAGCTTTTTCACGTCTTGAGTGATGAGCAATTCTGGCGTGCACTTTGGGCTTCACTGCAAGTGGCGTTATTGGCAAGCGTGGTTGCTGTTTCGGCTGGGGTTGCCATACTGATCACGACTCGCGCTTGGCGCCTGCAGCAGCACAACCGTAAGGCGGACCAACTAGAGTTGATTGGCGCGATTATTTTGGTCACGCCAGGGCTTGTTATCAGCACCGGGCTTTTTCTGTTGCTGCGTATCTGGACAGATGCATTTAGCCTAGCGTATTGGGTAGTTTTTTTCGTCAATGGCTTAATGGCATTGCCGTATGTGTTGAAAACATTGGCGCAACCTATGCTGCATATCGCGCAGCAATATCAATGGTTATGTGCCAGCCTTGGCATTAAAGGGTGGCAGCGTTTGCAAGTGATTGAGCTGCGTGCGTTGCGTAAACCCTTAGCGCATGCCTTTGCGATCAGCTTTTTGCTCTCAATGGGGGATTTAAGTGCGATTGCTCTATTTGGTAGCCAAGAGTTTAGAACCTTACCGCTTTACCTGTTCCAACTGCTGGGCAGTTACCAAATGCAAGCGGCGGCGGTGGTTTCTCTTACGCTGTTGTTACTCAGTGTGGGTTGTTTTGCCCTCATTGAGCGGTTATTTCACTCATATTCAAAGGTAAAGCAATGTTAGAACTCAAGGCCGTACACTATGAGTATCAACAGGAGTGGTTTGAATTTTCGCTCTCTGTACCGCGAGGGGCGATTCTCTCTTTGATGGGGCCAAGTGGCGCGGGCAAGTCGACTTTACTGAGCTTAGTTGCGGGCTTTATTGCACCGAAAAGCGGCGATATCCAAGTGCAAGGGCAATCCTTACTTGGGCAGGAGCCACACTTGCGTCCTTTTTCGATGCTGTTTCAAGAGCACAATCTTTTTGCCCATCTCACTGTGCGTGAAAATATTAGCCTTGGGTTACATCCGGGGCTGAAATTAACCACTTCGCAAAAGGCGTTAGTTGAGTGCGCTGCGCAGCAAGTGGGTTTGGCTGCGCTACTTGATCGCTTGCCTGAGCAGCTATCAGGGGGGCAGCGTCAGCGAGTTGCTCTGGCGCGCTGTTTTGTACAACCACATCCTATCTGGCTGCTGGATGAGCCCTTTTCCGCCTTGGATCCGCTACTCAGAGAAGAGATGCTGCTTTTGGTTAAGCAGTTAGCCGCAGAAAGAGCGATCACTGTTGTGATGGTGACGCACCATATTAGTGATGCCAAAGCGATTGCGAGCCATTTTGCGTTTATGGCTCAAGGACATGTGTTAGTGAGTGATCGCATTGAGGCACTTTCCGCGCAACACGCAGACGCGCAGCTCAGTGATTTTGTGCGTGCAGGGGAATAAAAAAAACCTCACACGTTTAGGTGAGGTTTTTGCGTCTAATCAGCACTATGACAGGTTAAACTGACTTATCGTTATGCTCTCTGAGCACTTGGAAAATCTCTCGTGATGCTCTTGGTGGTTTGCTGTTGGCTTTCTCTTTATTTGCTTGACGCGCTAATTGGCGCAGACGTTGACGATCCATCTCTGGATAGAGTGCCATCGCATCTTCAATCGCGCTGTCACCTTTTTCCACAATACGATCACGCATCTGTTCGAGCTTATGCAGCATGGCGGTATTTTGTGAGTGCTTGTTACGCAGTTTATCCAATGCCGCTTGAATCGGTTCAGCATCGATGGTACGCATCATTTTACCAATGTATTGCAGTTGGCGGCGTCTGGCTTCCATGCTAAAACGCTGAGCATCTTTGATGGCATCCATCAAATCTTCAGACATCGGAATTTTTGCTAACTGAGATGGCTTCAGAGCAACCAGCTCTTCACCCAGTTTTTGTAGCTCAGTCATGTCGTTTTTCATTTCGGTTTTGCTAACCCAAATGATCTCCTCTTCTTCTTCCCAAGGAGCTTTTTGATTCTTACGCGCCATTTTCTTCATCTATTGAGTTATGTATGTCAGCTATTTTAGCAAGAATCGTGGGGAGAAAGCGAAATTCTTGTTATCCTAATGACATTGTTTGCTAATAATTGATGAGATATGGACGTAAAACAACAAGTTGCTCAGCAGCGCATCGAACTTGAAGCGGCGGTTGCTAAGGCATTAGAGATGGCTGCGCTCAGTTCTGATGCTGCTGAAGTGGCGATCACCAAAAGTACCGGCCTGAGTGTTTCGACGCGAATGTGTGAAGTTGAAAACGTAGAATTTAACAGTGATGGGGCATTAGGCATCACTGTGTATCGTGGGCAACGTAAAGGCAGTGCGTCGACGTCAGATCTCAGTGAAAAAGCAATTGCGCAGACGGTCGCTGCCGCGCTTGATATTGCGCTGTACACTTCTGAAGATCCTTATGCAGGTCCGGCACCTAAAGAGTTAATGGTGCAAAAGATTCCTGATTTAGATCTCTTCCATCCGGATGAACCTAACCCGGACATGGCCGCTAAAATTGCCATTGCTGCAGAAGAGAAAGCGTTAGCTTACAGCAACAAGATCAAACAAAGTGATGGCGCAAGTTATGACAGCCATTACGGTGTGAAAGTGTATGGTAATAGCCATGGTTTGCTCGCGAGTTATGCCTCTAGCCGTCATAGCATTAGCTGCTGCGTGATTGGTGAGGGTAAAAATGGTGAGATGGAGCGTGATTATAGCTATACCGTTGCACGTCACCGCGACGATTTATGGTCGCCAGAGCTGGTCGGGCAACAAGCCGCAGAAAAAACCATCAGCCGTTTAGATGCAAAAAAACTGAAGACGGGCAAAGTTCCGGTGATGTTTGCCGCAGATGTAGCGACAGGTTTGATTGGCCATTTGGTGATGGCGATCAGTGGTGGCAGCTTGTATCGTAAATCTTCCTTTTTACTTGATAAGTTAGGCGAGAAAATTTTACCCGATTGGTTCAATATTGCCGAAAAACCCCATGTATTACGTGCGTTGGCATCAAGCCCATTTGATAGTGAAGGGGTATTTACGCAAGACCGCCAAATCATTACCGATGGTGTGCTCTCTACTTATCTTCTGAGCAGCTATGCCGCTCGTAAAATGAAGATGACTCCAACTGGTCACGCGGGTGGCATCCATAACTGGTATGTTCAATCCACAGGACAAAATTTTGAGCAGATGCTTAAAGCGTTAGGCACAGGCTTGTTAGTCACTGAAGTGATGGGCCAAGGTGTTAATGCAGTGACAGGTGATTATTCGCGTGGCGCCGCTGGTTTCTGGGTTGAAAACGGTGTGATTCAATACCCTGTATCTGAGATTACTATCGCGGGTAATTTGAAAGATATGTTCCAGCAAATGGTGGCGGTAGGGAGTGATGTCGAAACACGCTCGCAAATCCAAACCGGGTCTATTTTACTTGAATCGATGAAAATTGCGGGCGAATAATCGCTTAAGCTGAATATGAAAAAGCTTGGTATAACAACCAAGCTTTTTTTATGGGTGGTTTGGGTATGTATCAAAATAGGGTTACATCAAAATAGGGCTACATCAAAATGGTCGCCAAGCCGAGAAAGACAGAAAGCCCAACCACATCGGTGACGGTTGTTAACGCCATTCCGCCAGCAAGAGCCGGGTCGATTTTCATTTTTTTCAGTAAAATTGGGATGGTGACGCCGGCGATCCCGGCAATGAGTAGGTTGGCCATCATTGCTGCGGAAATGATGCCGCCAAGCATCCAATTGCCTTTCCATGCCACCACAATGCCGCCAATAATGGTAGCCCACATGATGCCATTTAAAAAACCGATTGCCGCTTCTTTGAATAGCAATTCGCGTTGGTTACTGTCACCGATATGTCCCAATGCTAAACCACGAATGACCAAGGCCACGGTTTGGTTACCTGCGACACCACCCATTGAGGGCACTATGGTCATTAGCACGGCAATGGCGGCCATTTGATCCAGTGTTGCTTCAAACATGTTGGAAACAGAGGCGGCGGCGAGGGCGGCCAAAACATTTGCCCCAAGCCAGATAGTCCGTTTACGTGCGGATTTGACTACCGGAGCAAAGGTATCTTCGTCATCGTTCATACCAGCCATACTCATCATTGAGTGTTCGGCATCTTCACGAATGATGTCAACGACGTCATCAATGGTGATCCGACCGACCAAGTGCTGGTTTTCATCCACCACAGGCGCGGACACCCAGTTGCGACGTTCAAACAGGCTGGCAACATCTGAGTCGCTGGTGGTGACCAAAATCGCCTCATCGGCATCATCCATGACTTCACTTACTGGAATATCCGGTTGCGTGGTCAGCAAGGTGGTGAGTGAGAGATGCCCAATCAGCTTACTTTCATCGTCAATCACGTAAAGTGCATCGGTTGCTTCGGGCAGATCGCCGCGCATGCGTAAATAGCGTAAAACCACGTCAATATCAACGTCACCACGAATGGTGATCACGTCGGTATTCATGATCCCGCCGGCTGTTTCCTCTGAATAGGAGAGCGCGGTTTCAACGCGCTGGCGATCAGCGCTGTCCATCTGCGAAAGCACTTCGCGTGACACGTCATCTGGCAAGCTACGCAGTACATAGGCCACGTCATCGGTGTCCATGCCTTCGGTCGCTTCCGCCAGTTTTTCGGGTGCCATTTTGGAAACTAGGGCATCTTTGACGTCTTCGTTGAGCTCATCAAGGATTTCACCGTAGTCTTCTGGGTCGGTGAGTTGCCATAACACCTCCCGACTTTTACGTGGAGAGGCTTCTAAGAGGTGAGCAATATCTTCTGGCTCCATGTCCTGCAATTGGCGACGGACATGGACAAAACGACCATTTTCTAAAGCTTCGCTGACTTCTTGGAGGGTTAGGTGAGCTTGATCAAATTCAATTTGCTCGGCCATGGTTTCCCCCTACTTAGGATTCTTACAATGTGTTGAATAGTAACTTAATTCTAGGCCTTATTTAATAAGTTCTTATTAAGCACTGAATTTATTTTGACTATCAGGGGCGCGCATGCGCTGTCTGTGGGAGAGTGGAGTGTAAGCCTTGTGCTTACTCGTCTTCATCGAATTTATGTTCAATCAGCGAACTAACCGCTTGCAAAGCAGGCTCTGCTTGTGAGCCTTCAGCATTGATGGTGATGTATTGACCTTGTGCGGATTCGAGCATCAATAAACCCATCACACTGTCTGCAGTGGCTTCTTTTCCTTCTTCACTTTGAATGGTGACCACCGCATCAAAAGATTGCGACAGTTCAACCAGCTTAACGGCTGCACGAGCATGAAGGCCCAAGCGATTTTGGATTAAAATCGTTTTACTTAATAGTGGCATACCATCGCTCCTATTGCTGTTTTTCTAATGATGTATGGCGTATCTGTACTTGGTGACCCAATTGAGCAAAGTACTCGCCAAGCTGTTGAGTCAGGTAAACGGAGCGGTGCTTACCACCGGTGCAACCAATCGCAATTGTGAGATAACTGCGGTTGTTTTTTTCGAGCATCGGCAGCCAGTATTCAACAAACTTTTGAATTTGTTGTTTAAGTTCAATTACTTCACTATGGCGTTCAAGAAACGACTTAATTGGCGCATCCAGGCCAGTTAATGGGCGAAGATCGGGTTCCCAGTGTGGGTTGGGTAAAAAACGCACATCAAACACGTAGTCTGCATCGCTGGGTAGTCCATATTTGAAGCCAAAAGACTGAAAGACCATCACCAGATCTTTGCGCTCACGTCCTTCAATTCGCATGCGTACGGTTTCGCTCAACTCATGCAACGATTGATTACTGCTATCGAGCACTAAATCGGCTTGCTCTTTGAGCGGCGCAAGCAGCGACTTTTCCAATTCAATCGCTTGCGCAAGCGAAGGTTTATCGGCGTTTAATGAGAGAGGATGGATACGACGCGTTTCGCTGTAGCGCTTGAGTAGTGTCTCTTTACTGGCATCGAGAAACAGCACACTAACATCGTTATTCTGTTTTAGCTGCTCTAAAACATCCGCAACCAAACTAGGCTCTTGGGGCAAGTTACGGATATCAATACTCACCGCGACATTTTGTTTGCTGCCTTGGACTGATTGAATAAACGCATCCAACAAGTTGACGGGAAGGTTATCGACACAATAGTAGCCGAGATCCTCCAGTACTCGTAAAGCAACGCTTTTCCCTGCGCCTGATTGACCACTCACAACGATTAAACGCATAGTTTCGGCTCGGTGGTTATTGGTTAGTCATGATGTCGTACAGCTCTTGATCGCTTTGTGCACTTCGAAGCTGTTTTAAAACTTGTTTGTCATTGAGGCGCTCGGCCATACAAGCGAGCGTTTTTAAATGCTCTTTGCACTGCTCTTCAGGAACGAGCAACGCAAACAGTAGATCGACAGGTCGATTATCAATGGCATCAAACTCAATCGGTTCTTCACACTGCAGCAAAACGGCAATGGCACGATCACTGTTGGTCATTCTTGCATGAGGAATGGCGATGCCATTACCAATACCAGTACTGCCCATTTTTTCTCGGCTGAGCATGCATTCAAACAGCTCGGTGGAATTTTGACCTGAATACTCAGCAGCGATTTCGCTAATGATTTCTAGGGCTCTTTTTTTACTGGTGCATTGGACCGCACTTTTCGTGCAGTCCAATGAGAGTACTTCGCTTAATTGCATGATTAATGACTACTTAGCTTTTCTTTATGCTTGTTGAGTTGTCTTACGAGTTTATCCACTAAACTATCAATGGCAGCATACATATTTTCATTGTCGGCCACGGCGTGGATATCACCTTGATTTATGTGGAGCGTAGCTTCAGCGATCTGTTGTACTTTTTCAACACGTAAAACAACCTGTACGTTATTGATATGGTCAAAAAATCGCTCAAGTTTTTGAAACTTCGAGTTTACATAGTCTTGCATTGAATCGGTCAGATCAATGTGATGGGCATTAATGTTGATTTGCATAGACTTTCCTTCTCTGTTTTGTGCCTTACAGTAGGCGTTTGCGCTGACTCGATGGAGCAATGCCCAACGATTCACGGTATTTAGCTATCGTCCGTCTAGCTACCTGAATCCCTTGGTCAGCCAGTAGATCTGCAATTTTACTGTCACTTAATGGTTTGGCTGTATTTTCAGCGGCCACCAGTTTTTTAATCAGTGCTCGTATTGCAGTCGATGAACACTCTCCCCCGCTGTCGGTACTGACATGGCTGGAGAAGAAGTATTTCAATTCGAAAATACCACGCGGAGTATGCATGTACTTCTGCGTTGTCACCCTTGATATGGTGGATTCATGCATTTCTACCGCTAAAGCAACGTCATTGAGTACCATTGGCTTCATCGCCTCTTCACCATACTCAAAGAAATCACGTTGATGTTCAACAATACACTTGGCAACTTTGAGCAGTGTCTCGTTTCTACTTTCTAAACTCTTAATTAGCCATTTTGCTTCTTGCAAATTGCTGCGAATGTAGTTGCTATCGGCACTGTTACCTTTGCCTAATGCTGCATATTGTTGATTTATCTTAAGTTTTGGTACGCTATCTGGGTTTATTGTTACCACCCATTTGCCGTGATCTTTGTAAACAGACACGTCAGGCACAACGTATTCGGCGTGCTCGGTTGAAATATTATTTCCCGGTCTTGGGTCAAGTTGTTGAATGAGCTGCAATACCTCTCGCAGATCTTCTTCTTTTAACTTGGTTTCTTTGATGATCAACTTGTAGTCACGATTGCCGAGCAGATCAATATGTTGGATCAGCAGCTGTTTAGCTTCTTCTAACCAAGGGGTACTGGCAGGGTAGGTCGCTAATTGTAAAAGCAGGCAGTCTTGAAGGTTGACTGAAGCCACACCGAGGGGATCAAACTGCTGAACACGTTTACGAACGGCTTCAATTTCATCAAGCTCGATATTTTCATCGGCAAAGCTTTCTAAAATATCATCCAAAGAAACGGTGAGATAACCGTAGTCATCGATGGCGTCAATCAAGGCAAGAGCAATGCTGCGGTCGGTGTCGCTAAACGGTGTGAGATCTAATTGCCACAGTAGATAATCTTGCAGGGTTTGCGTTGTTTCACCTTGGTACACGGGCATGTCATCATCAAGGGCGATCCCTGTGCTGCCTGTGTTCGCGCTGTAGACATCATCCCATGTGGTGTCGATCTCAAGCTCGCTGCTGATTTCGGATTTTTCAATTAAGTCAGAGCTGTCTTGTGGCTCAATATCTAACACCTCAGCACTGGCTTCTTTCTCCTCATTGATGCTATGAACATCAGCGGTGGCATTCTCTTCATAGGCCTCTTCAACATCCAATAATGGATTAGACTCTAGAGCCTCTTGGATCTCTTGCTGGAGTTCCAATGTGGAGAGTTGCAACAAACGAATGGCTTGTTGTAACTGCGGTGTCATCGCTAATTGTTGGCCGAGCTTCAGTTGTAATGAGGGTTTCATTCAGTGCCAGTTACCTTATTATTTTTAGAATTGATGTCACTCTCTACTTAATCATAGACGGAATTGTTCACCGAGATAAACTTGTTTTACCTCTTCATTATTGAGCACGTCATGTGGTGTACCTTCTGCGATCAAACGACCCTGGCTTACAATATAGGCTTTTTCACAGACGTCCAATGTTTCTCGAACGTTGTGGTCTGTGATTAAAACGCCTAAGCCACGATCTCGCAGGTGTTGGATGATCTTTTTAATGTCGATAACGGAAATGGGGTCGACCCCTGCAAAGGGTTCATCAAGCAAAATAAATTGTGGGTTTGCGGCAAGAGCGCGGGCAATTTCAACTCGGCGACGTTCACCACCCGATAGCGCCATTCCCGCACTATGGCGGATATGTTGAATGTGAAATTCTTCTAGTAGATCTTCGAGTTTATCTTGGCGCTCTTCACGGGTCATCGATTCACGGGTTTCAAGTACCGCCATGATGTTATCTTCGACCGATAATTTTCGAAAAATAGACGCTTCTTGAGGTAAGTAGCCGATCCCTAAGCGTGAGCGACTGTGCATAGGTAAAATGCTGATGTCGTGATCATCAATGCTGATCTTACCTTCATCACGAGCGACAAGGCCGACGATCATGTAAAACGATGTGGTTTTTCCTGCGCCGTTAGGGCCGAGTAAGCCAACAATCTGCCCCGATTCTACTTGCAAGCTGACGTCAGAGACGACTTTGCGTTTTTTATAGCTTTTCGCTAAATGTTCTGCTTTAAGTATGGCCATAATTATTCTTGTGTCGTAGTGGCTTGCGGTTGAAGCACGGTCGATACTCGCTCGTTAGAGTTACCATCAGCCATCAGCTTCTGTGACGAAATTTTGTAGCGAATTTTCGTACCACGGATGATGCTATCATCTTGTGACAACATGGCTTGATCGATCATCGTCAACTGATCATCGGCCAATTTGTAATAGAGCTCTTTCGCCTCACCATACAAGGTTTTGCCATCGTCGGTTAATTGCGAAAAAGTGGCGAGGTTGCCATATCCTTCAATTTCTTGAATGGAGCCATCTTTTGCATCACGGGTTACAATCACTTTGTCGGCGTTGATACTGATACTGCCTTGTTTGAGTTTGACATCACCAAGGAAAGTCACTTTGTTGCTTTTCATGTCGAGCTGTTGGCTGTCAGAATCGATGTAAACCGGTTGAGCATTATCGGTGGACAATGCCAATGCGTGACCAGAAATCGCTAAACAAGCAATAAGACTAAGGTGTGAGAGTTTCATATCTACCTTGTACATGGTTATAAAGAATAGCGGTATTGTCGGCAAAATTGCCTTTCATCGCTTGTCCTTGTGTTTCGAATTGTGGCCCAACCAAATCGACCTGATTATCGGCCCAAAAATCGCGATTATTGAGTTGAATGCTCATCTTAATGGTTGAAAGCGTATCAAAACCAGAATCTGCTAATAGGTTTTTTGCCAGTACGTCGTCATACAGTGTGAGTACTTGCTCTTCATCGAGTACGCCGCGTTTGGCGGTAATCTCCCACTCTTGCAAAATACCATCACGGAAGACTTTGAGTATCGGGTACTCGAAAATGGTGTCGCCACTTTTTGCGTAATGATCCAGATGCGTCGATTGAATGATGTAGCTGCGGATACCTTGCTCGTTATAGGTGGTGTTGTCGAGATTTTTTCCACTAAACGACGGTAACTCCAAGTTCGGAGCAACTTGTATATCGGTATTTTGTTCTTTATCGAACAAGTAATAGGCTGACCACGATGCGATAAAAATCAGTATCACATAGAGGACACGAGATAAACTCATACACTTAAGCCTTTGTGCACATCTAACTCACCGCGAGCTTGCAAAATCAAATCACACACTTCGCGTACAGCGCCATGCCCACCTTTTATATGGGTCACGTAGTTTGCGCGTTTAACTAATAGCGGGTGACCATCCGCGACACAGACTTTCAGCGCGACTTTTTCCATTACCGGCCAATCAATCAAGTCATCACCGATATACCCTGTGTGTTCTGGGGCAATATTGAGCTGGCGACAAATGTCGTTATAGGCTTTGACCTTGTCATCCTGACCTTGATAAACCAGTGTAATGCCTAATACGGCCATACGGTTTTCGACAATTTTTGACTGCCTACCTGTAATGATCGCCACTTCAATGCCAGCATTCGTCAATGATTTTATGCCGTAGCCATCTCGAGTGTGGAAGGTTTTTAGCTCTTCGCCTTGATTGCCCATATAAACTAAGCCATCAGAGAAGACGCCATCCACATCGCAGATCAGCAGTTTTATCTGCTTAGCTATGTCGAGAATAGGCGGTGAGACCGGGCCGTAGAGTGTATCAATCATGGTCATCACATCACTCCTGCTTTGAGCAAATCGTGCATGTTTAATGCACCGACCAATGTGCCATTTTCGCACAGCATCAAGCCATTGATTCGTTTATCTTGCATTAGGTTTAACCCTTCGACCGCGAGCATGTTAGGGTTTGCTACCGTTGGGTTTTGCGTCATCACCTCGCTGATTGCTGCGCTGTGAATATCGATTCGTTTGTCTAAGATGCGGCGTAAATCGCCATCAGTAAAGATGCCAATAAGCTGCATGTTGTTGTCTACTACCGCGGTCATCCCCAACCCTTTTTGGCTGATCTCAAGTAAGGCATCGCGGATCAATGCATTTGGTTGCACTGTTGGTAATGCATCGCCAGTGTGCATGATATCAGAGAGCTTGAGCAACAATTTTCGCCCTAAAGCCCCACCGGGATGAGACAGCGCAAAATCTTCAGCGGTAAAGCCGCGTGCTTGCAAGAGTGCGACGGCTAACGCATCGCCCATCACTAGCGTTGCTGTGGTGCTGGAGGTTGGCGCAAGGCCAAGCGGGCATGCCTCTTGTGGGACTGTGATTTGCAAATGAAGATCGGCCAACTTTGCCATATTCGATGACGGGTTGCCTGTCATGCTAATGATGCGAATATTGAGCCGTTTTAGCACAGTAAACAGTGATAAAATTTCCGAGGATTCGCCAGAGTTTGAAATAGCAATTACGATGTCGCCACGCTCGATCATACCAAGATCACCGTGCGCTGCTTCTCCTGGATGTACGAAAAATGCCGAAGTGCCAGTACTGGCTAAGGTCGCGGCAATTTTTTTACCGATATGGCCTGATTTACCCATACCCATCACCACCACTTTGCCGTGATCATTGGCAATGATCATTTCACACGCTTGGCAAAATGAGTCGTCAAAGTATTGCTCTAGCTGCTGTAAAGCCGCCATTTCGGTGGCGAGAACTTGCTGTGCAACACTGCGATAATCAAACTGATTCGACATTCGATACTCCGAGTTTGGGTTAAGCGGCCATATTCATAAGTAGATAAGCTTGGTATCCGATAAAAGCGAGGAAGAGCACGCCTCCCTCAATGCGGTTAATACTACGCGATTTCCCTAAAGCCATGGTAACCAGTAGCAGAGATACGCCAAGCATTACCCAAAAATCGCGTCCCATCGCATGCTCACTGAGTATCGATGGATTAAGAATGCCGGGTAAGCCCATCACGGCAAGAATATTGAATACGTTCGAGCCAATAATGTTGCCCACAGCCATATCATCTTCACCTTTCAACACGCTTGTGAGTGAGGCGGCCAACTCTGGCAAGCTGGTCCCAACAGCGATGATCGTCAGACCAATCACCAAATCACTCATACCAAAAAACTTGGCAATGACGACAGCGTTATCGACTAACACGCTGGCAGCAATCGGCAGGATAATAAGCCCAATCACTACCCAAATAGCCGCTTTTGCATTGCTCACGCCTTGCGGTATTTCAGATTCCTGCTCGGCAAGTAGCGCGTCACCATTTTTTTGTTCGTTACGGCTAATGCGTAGCATCGCGATGATAAACACGGCGAAAAGTGCAAACAGCAACACACCTTCATAGAATCCTAAGTGGTTATCCCACAATAACGCACCCGCAAGTAATGTGACCGCAATCATCAGCGGCAGTTCACGGCGGAGCACCGCCGAACTAACTGACAGCGGTTTGATCAGAGCCGTAATACCCAAGATCAAAGCAATATTAGCGATGTTAGAACCGAGTACGTTACCGACGGCAGTATCGGTTTTTCCATCCAAAGCGGCCGTTGCCGATACCATCATCTCTGGTGCTGACGATCCCATTGCTAAAATAGTCATGCCGATCACTAATGGCGAGATGCCAAAGTTACGAGCAAGCGCGGCAGAACCAAAGACTAACTTGTCAGCGCTCCAGACTAAAAACACCAAACCTACAATGAGAAACGCTACCGCTTCGATCATGATGATACCTAATTAATGAAATGAGTGAAAAAATGATGTAATTAACCGCTAATTTTGACGTGTTGGTTGCGAAAAGGGAAGCTGAAGATCCAATTAATTACGTTCAATTCATGGTTTAGTTAGCTATCCATCAATAAATGACCGGAAGATTGTTTTGGCGAAAGATGATGCTTTACTTTAGGATGTAATTGAACAGTGCTTTTAATTTTAGAACGTTATGCTTATGATTGCCCATCATTTTGGGGCGGACAACAATAGTGAAACACTCATGATGCCAATCAACGATCTTGTCACAATCAAGAATTTAACCTTCTCCCGTTCAGGACGGAAGATTTTCGATGACGTGAGTCTCAGCGTTCCGCAAGGAAAAATTACCGCCATTATGGGGCCATCGGGTATTGGTAAAACCACTTTGCTACGTCTTATTGGCGGACAACTGTTTCCTGAACAAGGTGAGATTTGGTTCGACAAACAAAACATCCCGATGCTCAGTCGCAAAAAGCTGTATCAAGCTCGTAAAAAAATGAGCATGTTGTTTCAGTCGGGTGCGTTATTCACCGATTTAAATGTGTTCGATAATGTGGCTTTCCCTTTACGTGAACACACTCAATTAGATGAATCGCTGATTAAGACATTAGTTTTATTAAAATTAGAAGCGGTCGGTCTGCGCGGTGCCGCCTTGCTCATGCCGAGCGAATTATCCGGTGGCATGGCAAGAAGGGCAGCATTAGCGCGCGCGATTGCGCTGGATCCGGAACTGATCATGTATGATGAGCCGTTTGTGGGGCAAGACCCGATCACCATGGGCGTGCTGGTGGAGTTGATCCGCAATTTGAATCAAGCTTTGGGGGTGACCTCGATAGTGGTCTCTCATGATGTTCCTGAAGTGATGAGCATTGCCGATTGGGTTTATTTGCTGGCTGACGGCAAAGTGATTGCCAAAGGAACGCCAAACGATCTTTATCAAAATAGCGATCCTCGCGTACAACAATTTTTACAAGGCGAGGCTGATGGCCCAGTACCATTTCGCTTTCCAGCGCAAAGCCTAGAAAAGGATTTATTCTCATGATGTCTACATTGACTGACTGGATTGAAGGGCTCGGTCGCCGTACGCTCGAATTTTGCCAAGCCTTTGGCAAAGCGAGCTTGATGCTGTTTGGCGCATTAGTGAGCCGCCCACGGCCTATTCAGAATTTTCCATTGTTAGTGAAGCAGCTCTACAGTGTTGGTGTTCAGTCGCTGGCGATTATTGTCGTTTCTGGCTTGTTCATTGGCATGGTGTTGAGCCTGCAAGGCTATGTGATTTTGGTCGATTACGGCGCGGAAGGTAGCCTTGGGCAGATGGTTGCACTCTCTTTATTGCGTGAACTTGGGCCCGTGGTGACTGCGCTGCTGTTTGCTGGGCGTGCTGGTTCTGCACTTACCGCTGAGATCGGCCTGATGAAAGCCACCGAGCAGCTTTCCAGTTTAGAGATGATGGCGGTTGATCCGCTCAAACGTATTATCGCTCCTCGCTTTTGGGCTGGGCTAATATCAATGCCGTTGCTAGCGATGATTTTTATGGCGGTCGGAATTTGGGGAGGCCAGCTTGTTGGCGTGGATTGGAAAGGGATTGATCACGGCAGTTTTTGGTCTGCGATGCAGTCATCGGTAGAGCTAGGGCAAGATATTGGCAACAGTATGATCAAGTGCGTGATGTTTGCCATCACAGTGACTTGGATTGCACTGTTTAACGGTTACGATGCTATTCCAACCTCGGAAGGTATTAGCCGTGCCACCACAAGAACCGTAGTGCATTCGTCTTTAGCTGTATTAGGGCTAGACTTTGTACTCACCGCATTGATGTTTGGGAATTAATCATGCAGCAAACACGAAAAATAGAACTTTGGGTCGGTAGCTTTGTCCTTGCTGGAATTTGCGCAATTCTGGTGATGATTTTTCAGGTCGCTGACGTAAAAGGGTTGGGTTCCAACCATACTTACCAACTGAAAGCTGAATTTGACAATATCGGTAGTTTAAAAGTGCGCTCGCCAGTCAAAGTGGGTGGTGTAGTCGTTGGGCGAGTGGCCGAGATTAAACTCGATAGAGAGAGCTTGCTGCCTGTGGTTACTATGGCTATTAACAGTCAATATGATCAATTTCCAGAAACGTCGAGTGTACAAATTCTAACTTCTGGATTGATTGGTGAGCAGTACATTGGGCTTGTGCCCGGGTTTGTCTTTGAAGATGAACAGATGTTAAAAGAGGGCGACTTAATTGAAGACACAAAATCCGCCCTTGTATTAGAAGATTTGATTGGCCAAGTGCTGTATAGCGTCGGTGGTGGCTCACAAGAAAAAGGTAAGGAGTAACAACAGTGTTTATAACGACAGTGTTTATAAAAACAGAGTTTATAAAAAAAGTGTTTAAACGGACGTTGATTTTTGTATTTACCCTCGTTGCCGCTATGTTTGTGCAAGCGGCCAATGTGGATAAAACCCAGCCCTATACCATGATGAAGCAGGTGTCTGAAACGGCATTTACTCGTTTGAAAGCCGAACAAGAAGCGATTCACCACCATCCTGAATATTTGAAAGAAATCGTGGAACAGGAGCTGATGCCTTACGTCAATGAGCAGTATGCGGCACTGAAGTTATTGGGCCCAAACTTAAAAGGGGCCAAGCGTGAAGATGTCGCCACTTTCATCACCGCATTTCGTGCCTATCTTGTCAGTGCATATGCGCAAGTATTGACTCAGTACAGTAACCAAATTATTGAGTTCGAGCCTGAACAGGCGGTGTCGGATGATAAACGCATTACCAGCGTGAAGGTGGATATTATTGATACGCCACGACCGAACATCAAGCTTGAGTTTAAATTGCGCAAAGAGAAAAATGGCGAATGGCAAGTCTTTGATATGATTGCAGAAGGAGTGAGTTTGCTCTCCAGTAAGCAATCTGAATGGAGCGGTAAAATTCGCCAAGATGGCATCTTAGCGGTTGCCAATGAACTGCAACAATTGGCGGATCAGCCGATCCGTTTTGAAGGTAAAGCGCAATGATTCATCCGCAGTGGCATCAAACTGATATACCGATTGCGGCTTTGTCGGGCGCATTAGACAGAGAGCATGTGCCTGATTTATGGGGGTTTATCCAAAAATGGAACCCGGTGAGTACACAGTTTGAGATTGAACTGAAAAACGTTGAACGCATAGACTCTGCCGGAATGGTGATGTTAATCCACCTAATAGAGCATGCAAAAAAACGAAACTGTCATATAATGCTCAGTTTCGTGCCAGAGCAACTGCGCACACTATTCCAATTGAGCAACATTGATCGTTTAATGGCTCAACATATAAAGAATTAAGCAGGGGAACATTGTGGATAGCGCAAAAGTACAACAGTTATTAGAACAAGCACTAAACCTTGAAGAGATCCACGTCAAAGGTGAAGGTAGCCACTATGAAGTTATCGCTGTTGATGCTTGTTTTGCAGGGATGAGTCGCGTTAAAAAACAACAACTTATTTATGCTCCACTGATGGAGTACATTCAAAGAAACGACATTCATGCCCTTTCTATTAAAGCGTTCACACCAACAGAGTGGGCTCGTGATAAAAAGTTGATGTCGCTGTAAGGTTTATTGATGGAAAAGTTTCGAGTTATTGGGTCAACACAACCTCTTCAAGGTGAAGTGACCATTTCAGGTGCCAAAAACGCTGCACTGCCTATTTTATTTGCGTCTATTTTGGCCTCTGAGCCAGTAGAAGTGGCCAATGTGCCACACCTTCGTGATATTGATACCACAATGGAACTACTCAAACGTTTAGGCGCTAAAGTCGAACGTAATGGCTCAGTTCATGTCGACCCTAGTCAAATTGATGAATATTGCGCGCCGTATGATTTAGTCAAAACGATGCGTGCTTCTATTTGGGCTCTCGGTCCATTAGTGGCTCGTTTTGGTTATGGCCAAGTTTCGCTACCTGGAGGCTGTGCCATTGGCGCTCGTCCTGTCGATCTGCATATTCACGGTTTAGAGCAGCTTGGTGCCACCATCACCTTAGAAGATGGCTACGTGAAAGCCAGTGTCGAAGGTCGTCTACAAGGTGCACACATCGTCATGGATAAAGTGAGCGTGGGTGCCACCATTACCATTATGTGCGCCGCAACCCTTGCCGAAGGCACAACCGTGCTCGACAACGCTGCGCGTGAGCCTGAAATTGTCGATACCGCACTGTTTTTGAATAAGCTGGGTGCAAAAGTGTCCGGTGCAGGCACCGATACCATTACCATTGAAGGTGTTGAACGTTTGGGTGGTGGTAAACACGCTGTTGTGGCTGATCGCATTGAAACGGGCACGTTTTTAGTCGCGGCGGCTGTTTCTCGCGGAAAAATTGTTTGCCACAACACTCACTCGCATTTGTTAGAGGCCGTGTTAGCAAAACTGGAAGAAGCGGGCGCTGAGATTGAAACAGGTGAGGGCTGGATAAGCCTTGATATGACCGGAAAAGAGCTTAAGGCGGTTTCGATTCGCACTGCGCCTCATCCTGGCTTTCCAACCGATATGCAAGCACAATTTACCCTACTCAATATGATGGCAAAAGGTGGTGGCAAGATCACTGAAACCATCTTTGAAAACCGTTTTATGCACGTTCCTGAACTGATGCGTATGGGAGCAAAAGCGGAGATTGAAGGGAATACAGTGATTTGTGGTGATGTGGAATCGTTGAGTGGCGCGCAGGTGATGGCGACCGATCTACGTGCCTCAGCCAGCCTAGTGATTGCCGGTTGTATCGCAAAAGGTGAAACCATCGTCGATCGCATCTACCATATCGATCGCGGTTACGAAAGAATTGAAGATAAACTGTCGGCTCTTGGCGCTAATATTGAGCGCATTCAAGTCAGCAGTTAAACTCTCGCTCATGCAATGGAGCCGAAATCTCTGGGTTTCGGCTTTTTTATCCTTGCTCGTTTTTTATCTTTGTTCCATGGAGAACTGAAATGATTGCTCTTTTGCGTCTATTGGCAGTCGCACTGTTTGCCATTGTGATGTTTGTTTTTGGATGTGGTTACTGCTTACTTAGCCCACGCAATCCAAAACATGTATTTACGTTTGGGCGTTTATTCGCCCGTATGTCAAAATTGATGGGTATTAAATTAGAACTGCGTATCCCAGAAGATGCTTATCAACGTGGCCAGCACATCTACATTGCGAATCATCAAAATAACTGGGATCTGTGTACTGTTGCTGCGGCGGTAACGCCGAAAGTTGTGACAGTAGGGAAAAAAAGTTTAGTTTGGACACCTGTGTTTGGTCAGTTGTATTGGTTAGCAGGGAATATTTTAATTGATAGATCCAATCGCAACAAAGCCAAAGGCACCATTGATCAAGTTGTCGATAGCATAAAAACCAGTGATGTGTCTGTGTGGATGTTTCCAGAAGGTACTCGCTCGCGTGGCCGTGGCATGCTGCCCTTTAAAATGGGTGCATTTCATGCGGCAATTGGCTCAGGTGTACCGATTATCCCCATCGTTTGCAGCTCAACTAATGATATTAAGCTTAACCGTTGGGACAATGGTCATGTGATTGTTGAGATGCTGCCACCGATCGGTATTGAAGGATATGGAAAAGAAAATTTACGGGAATTAGCGACATTATGCCGTGAGCAGATGATGGCCAAATTAGCGCAGCTGGATGAAGAAGTGGCGATGCTTGATGGTAAGAAAGTCACATCACGCAGTCAGTAACCGCTTTACTAAATGGTGGGAAAAAGAAGTATGAAGGTGGTACCTTGTCCCACTTCAGATTCGACCTGCATTTTCCCACCATGCTTTTCAACAATGCTGTATGAAATCGATAAACCCAAACCCGTCCCTACGCCGACAGGTTTGGTGGTGAAGAAAGGATCAAACACCTTGTTGATGATGTCTTGATTCATGCCATGCCCATTATCTGCCACTGTCACCCTCACCCAGCGTTTCCCTTTTTCGACCACAGAATCTGTGCTAATCGTTAACTTTCCTTGTGCTTCGCAAGCGTGAGAGGCGTTAATAAATAGGTTCATAAACACTTGTTGTAGCTCTGCTGATATCCCATTGATTTTCGGCAAAGCCTCATCCAATCGCTGCTCGACCTCCATCGTATATTTAAATTGGTTCCAGACCATGTGTAGTGTTGATTCAATACACGAATTTAACTCACACTCGACAAATCGGCCATCACTGGAGTGAGAAACGCTTTGTAGGCTAGTGACAATGTCTTTTACGCGGAGCAATCCACCCGAAGTCTCTTGAAGCATGTCAGTTAAATCACTTTCGACAAAACCAATATCATGTCGTTGATAATAATCTTGATAATTGCGGTAGAAATCCGTGTTAGCAATTTCGGCTTTGTGCTGTGCTACCAAAGCGACAATTCCTATATAGGCGTGAGAGTAATCACGCAGCGTATTTAAATTACTCAGACAAAAACCGATTGGGTTATTGATCTCGTGAGCAACGCCAGCCGCCAGCAGACCGACAGAGGCCATTTTTTCTGATTGTACAAGCTGTGCTTGCGCGCTATGAAGTTGATCTAGAGTCTCTTGCAGCTCTAAAATTTTATCGTAGAGCTCGCGGCTTTTTTCTTGCAGTAACCGCTCTGCCAGCAAACGAGCCTGACGCTCACGCTCATAAATGCGTTGGTATTGCTCTATTTCACTCATGTTTGCCCTTAAAGGTGACAACAATTTCACAAAATGAAGCACCATGATGCATGCATTGGGGCTGCTCGATTTCGACTTCTTCACCAAATTGTTCTGAAGCGCCGATGATGAGTCCTTCCGCCGCAGCGCATAATTTTCTTTTCGAGGTGTAATACATGGTTAATCGATCGCCCTCGCTTTTATATTGAAATTGCGGCAAATAGGCATCAGGGTAGAGCCGCTTCACTTCTTTATGGATCACTTGATCGACCGAAATCAAAAACTCTAATAAGTTGTTTTTATTTGGGTAATTTTCAGGAAGGCTGTTGTACAGGCGAGAAAATAGGTATTGTCCATAAAGCCGGACTAAATCATCGGTGGGGATGTTTTTCTTCTCGCTCAAATAAGCCACCATTGCAAGCAGTTCGTCATCGGAGTATTGCTCTCCAGCGGTGTATATACCTTGAGAGCTAGGTTTTAAATCCTCGAGCATTTGATCCCAAAACAGTGCGCCAAATTTTTCGATGACTAAATCAGAAAGAACGGTATAGATAATCCCTTGCATTTCACTACCTCGAACGGTTCAAAGTATGATAAGTGTTGGTGACTAACCCTAAAGTAGCAAGTGTGAGGTGTAAAAATTGATTTTTTGGATTAAACAAAAACCTCGAACGGGGTTCGAGGTTTGAAAAAGCACATTCACGTCAGAGTGGTATGCTGGTGGTGCTTACACTGTGCTGATTATGAGCAATACTTATTTACGTACCGCAATCGCTTCAATTTCAATACCCACATCTTTGGGTAAGCGAGCGACTTCTACGCATGAACGCGCTGGGTAGTTTGCCACGTTATGTTCATCAAAAAACTTACCGTAGACTTCATTCACCGTGCCAAAATCATTCAGATCTTTAACAAATACAGTCATTTTTACGATGTCAGAAACTGTTAAGCCAGAAGATTCGACCACGGCTTTTACGTTGTCGAGAGATTGACGAGCCTGCACTGCGATATCTGCTGACACTTCACCGGTGACTGGGTTGACTGGAATTTGCCCTGAAGTTAGCACCATATTGCCAAGATCGACACCTTGTACATAAGGGCCAATTGCGGCAGGAGCGGATTCGGTATGAAGTACTTTAGTCATGATTGTGTTCCATCTGTTTTTATGGGAAGGGTAGGCGTCAGTTTGCCTTTAAAGAAACGGCAGGTAAAGTGCAAAATGCCCCACTAAAGTGAGGCATCGATAGACTTAAACGGGGTTAATTATGACTCGCGTTCGGTCACAATCTCACGTGAGTAAACTTTCTCACAATACTTACATTTCAAACGAATATCGTTTTTCTTTTCGAAAACCTTAAAGCTGCTTTCGACTGGTTCATTGTGGAAAATACAGTTGCTGTTTGGGCAGGCAAAAACATCATTGATCTGCTCAGGCAGTGTCAACGCTAGCTTTTTCACCACTTGGTAGTTTTCGATTTGGTTGACAGTCGCATGCGGTGCATAAAGTGCTAATTTATTGGCTTGGGCTTCATTAATGAACACATTTTCAATCTTCAGCAGATCTTTTGCGCCCAGCGCGGAAGAGGGTAAATTTAAGCCAATCGTGACACGTTGATGAGAATTGTGCATATCGAATAACTTTAATACTTTAATACCGATTTGCGCAGGAATGTGGTCGATAACCGTGCCGTTTTTAATTGCTTCAACCTGCAATTGAGTCTCTTTAGTCATGGTTGGGGCTCCTTTATTACAGGGTTTCGTTTAACACAAGCGCCAGCAAAGCTTCACGGGCGTAGACCCCGTTTTCTGCTTGTTGGAAGAAGTAAGCGTGCTTCGTTTTGTCCACATCAACGGTGATTTCATCCACGCGCGGAAGCGGATGCAGCACTTTTAAGTTATCACGCGCACCTTCAAGCATGGCGGCTGTTAAAATATACGCCGATTTAATGTGCGCGTACTCTGATTCATCAAAGCGCTCTTTTTGGACGCGCGTCATATACAGAATATCTAACTGTGGAATAACGCTTTCCATATCGGTGTGCAGGCTGTACTCAATGCCTGCATCATCTAACTCTTCGCAAATATAGTCAGGCATAGCCAGCGCATCCGGCGCAACAAAGAAGAAGCGAATGTGGTTAAATTTAGCCAAAGCTTGGGTTAAAGAATGGACGGTACGGCCATATTTCAAGTCGCCAACAAAGGCGATATTAATGTTATCTAAACGGCCTTGTGTTTCGGCAATGGTGAACAAATCAAGCAGTGTTTGGGTTGGGTGCTGGTTAGCACCGTCGCCAGCGTTAATCACAGGAACGCCGTTTGAAAATTCAGAGGCTAAACGTGCTGCGCCTTCTTGGGGGTGGCGCATCACAAACGCATCCACATAAGAGGAGATCACTTGTACAGAATCGGCCAATGTTTCGCCTTTTTTCGCCAGTGACGTATTGCCACCATTATCAAAGCCAATCACGCTGCCGCCGATGCGTTGAATAGCGGTTTCAAAAGACAAACGAGTACGAGTCGACGGCTCAAAAAAGCAGCTTGCTACCACTTTGTGCTTGATCAGCTCTGGTTTTGGTTCCGCTTTGAGTTGGCCTGCGGTTTTCACAATCAATTCCAGCTCGTCACGAGAGAGCTCCGGAATCGAAATAATGTGCTTTTGATAAAGCGAATTCACCATGGTCGTCTTCCCTATAATTTTCTAATAGCCATAAAAAAGCCCCCCAATAGGGAGGCTTTAAAAATCAAGAGAGGGGAAAAATAACGCGCCCAGTAAGTCAGCACGCTGACCTACATTGAATCGAATTGCGTTGTAGATGTGAATAACAACGTCCGTTTTCATAGCTACCCCTCAGACAAATTGCTGGGAATTATACGCTTTCGTTGTGTGAGCGCAAGCGATTACCTCGCAATCCTCTTCATCATTGGCACTGTCGCTGCGTTAGCTGCTTTCACTCACCCGAATCACTTACTCATGTAAGTTCATCGGGCTTCGTTCTCTTGCTGCCTTGCGACAGCACCAATGATTTTGAGGATTAAAAGTCGCTTTGGCACTGTCGCGGCGTTAGCTGTTTTCACTCACCCGAATCACTTACTCATGTAAGTTCATCGGGCTTCGATCCATTGTTGCCTTGTTTTTTTTAAGCGCCGAGAGTCGCGACCATCACAGCTTTGATGGTGTGCATGCGGTTTTCAGCTTCATCAAACACAATCGAATATTCAGACTCAAACACCTCTTCGGTGACTTCCAAACCTTTCATACCATATTTTTCCGCCACCTCTTTACCTACAGTGGTTTCGTCGTTATGAAACGCAGGCAAGCAGTGCATAAATTTTACCTGTGGATTATCAGTTTGCTTAATCACATTCATATTGATTTGGTAAGGTGTCATTAAGGCCACGCGTTCATCCCATGCATCGGCTGATTCGCCCATGGAAACCCAAACGTCGGTATAGAGAAAATCGCATCCTTGCACGCCTTCTTGTACATTTTCAGTGAGCGTGATTTTGGCTCCCGTCTGCTTGGCAATTTCTTGGCAAGTGGTGACGAGTGATGCTTCTGGCCAAAACTGTTTGGGTGCCACAAGGCGAATATCCATGCCCATTTTTGCTGCGCCCACCATCAGGGAATTGCCCATGTTATTGCGCGCATCGCCTAGATAAGCCAGTGACACTTGGTGCAACTGCTTACCACGGCCATGCTCAATCATGGTTAAAAAGTCAGCTAAAATCTGTGTTGGGTGGAACTCGTTGGTGAGCCCGTTCCATACAGGAACGCCAGCATGTGCGCCAAGCTCTTCGACAATTTCTTGTCCAAAACCGCGATATTGGATGCCATCGTACATTCTTCCGAGTACGCGAGCGGTGTCTTTCATCGACTCTTTATGACCAATTTGCGACCCTGATGGCCCGATGTAAGAGACTTGAGCGCCTTGATCAAACGCGGCCACTTCAAATGCACATCGCGTCCGTGTTGAGGCTTTCTCAAAAATCAGCGCAATATTTTTACCCGCTAATCTTTTCTGTTCTGATCCGGCGTATTTCGCTTTTTTGAGATCAGCAGAGAGATCGAGCAGAAATTGGATCTCTTTCGGCGTGAAATCGAGCAGTTTTAGAAAGTTGCGGTTGCGTAAATTGAAAGCCATATCCCAGTCCTAAACGGTGAATGATGAATGGCCTTAGTAAAACATATAAATGCTAAATTTGTGAATAATTATTTTAAAATAAAGGCGAGATATTAATAATATCTCGCCTAATGTGATTATAAATTCTCTTCAGCGAATTCGGCCAAGCGGCTGCGCACGACGCCATTTAAGTGAATGTTGGCGCTGCCTTCAAAGTTTTTAAAGCGCTCAACCATGTAGGTCAAACCTGAGGTCACCGGGGTTAAGTAGTGGGAGTCAATCTGCGCTAAGTTACCAGAGCAGACAATTTTAGTGCCCTCACCACAGCGCGTGATGATGGTTTTGATTTGAGAAGCGGTTAAATTTTGACACTCATCGAGTAACACAAAGGCATTTTGGATTGAGCGCCCACGCATAAAGTTGATCGATTTAAACTGGATATTGGCTTTATCGCAGATGTATTTGAGTGAACCTTCGGTGCAGTGATCGTTTTTGTGCAAGGCTTCCAGTGTATCCGTTACCGCGGCCAGCCACGGCATCATTTTCTCTTCCTCTGTTCCGGGTAAGAAGCCGATCGACTCTCCGATATCTGGCGTGTTACGGGTGACGATGATCTTATCGAACATCTTCTTCTCAATGGTTTGTTCAAGAGCGGCGGCCATCGCGAGCAGCGTTTTCCCGCTACCAGCGGCTCCAGTTAAAATCACCAAATCAATGCTTGGATCAAGCAAAGCATCAAGTGCCATCGCTTGGTAGATATTTTTCGGGGTGATGTCCCACGCTTTGCGGTGCATCATTCTCTCGCGACCAATATCAAGCAGCGTGATTTTGTCTGTGTTGATTTCATGCACGCGCGCCGAAAAATCGCTTTCTTCATCAATGACATATTGATTAATAAAGGTCGGATCAAATGGCGCCTTATCTAGCGTATGAAAGGCTTTTCCGCCGACGGTTCTGCTCTCAACTTCATCGACGTTGCTCCAAAAGTTGCCTTCACGAACTTGGAAGCCTTTGGTCAGGTACTGAACATCATCAATCAATTGGTCAGTGCGGTAATCCTCAACATAGCGCACGCCTGCACCTTTAGCGCGCAATCGCATGTTGATGTCTTTGGTGATGAGAACCACAGCGCGTGGCGCTCGTTTCGCTTGCAGGTAAAGAACAGCATTGAGGATACGGTTATCGCCGGCTTTGTCAGCAAAGGCTTTGACGGTTTCTTGCAACTCAAAGTCGGCGAGAATCGAGATAGTTCCCGTCTTGCTGGCCTCTTTAGAGAATGGAATACCTTCGGTAATTTCGTCTGGGGTGGCATCGTGAAATAAGTGCTCTAAAGCACGAATTGCGACCCGCGCATCTCGTGCAACATCGCGTTTGCTGTCTTTGATCCGGTCAAGTTCTTCAAGAACGGTCATCGGAATGACGACGTCATGCTCTTGGAAGGAGTAAATGGCTAAAGGTTCATGAAGCAGGATGTTGGTATCAAGTACAAACAGTTTCCGATCGGTATCGCCCATAAGCGTCTCCTTGCTGCTACGCAGCGTGCTTAACAAAAGATGCCAGCAAGTAGAGGTTATCGATCAATGGATGCCGGTAGTGACTCGATCGCTCGATGACTTACTGCAAGCCTGTGTTGATACTCATTGTCTGTTTGGTTCTGCATGCTTCGTGCCAGAGTCATCCTTTTGGCTGGCAAAGCAAGCATCGTTACAACAAGTATAGCAACCTTGTTTACTACAAATGCCACCGATTTCTTACAGTTTGATGTCAACCAAAAGTTGAAGAAAAAAATCTTGGTTATCCTTCGCTTTACACGTGACCTGTATCACGCCATCAAGTAAGATTAGCGACCTTTTTCTGCACCACACTCCAACAACAATCATAATTAGGGGTTGCCTTCACGTGGTAGCAGATCGATACAATCCATTCCAAATAAATAAGGTAGTCGATTCATGAGTTTTGCTTTGGGGCAACGCTGGATAAGCGATACAGAAAGTGATCTTGGTTTAGGTACTGTGGTAGCGCTTGATGCGCGTACTGTGACCTTGATGTTTGCTGCATCAGAAGAAAACCGCGTTTATGCACGCAGTGACGCCCCGGTAACACGAGTGACGTTCAACAGCGGCGATGTGGTTGAAAGCCAAGAAGGCTGGTCGCTACGCGTTGAGCAAGTTGTTGAAGAACAAGGACTACTCACTTATCTCGGTACGCGCGAAGACAACGATGAAAGCGGCGTGGCGCTACGTGAAATTTTCTTAAGCCACCAAATCCGTTTCAACAAACCGCAAGATAAATTGTTCGCAGGTCAAATTGATCGCATGGATAATTTTGTGTTGCGTTATCGCGCCCTCACTAACCAATATCAACAACACAAAAGCCCAATGCGTGGTTTATGTGGCATGCGCGCGGGCCTGATTCCTCATCAGCTTTATATCGCACATGAGGTTGGCCGTCGCCATGCGCCCCGCGTGTTATTAGCCGATGAAGTGGGGTTAGGTAAAACCATTGAAGCGGGGATGATCATTCATCAACAAGTGCTTTCTGGCCGCGCGGAACGTATTTTAATTGTGGTGCCGGAAACCTTGCAGCACCAATGGTTGGTGGAGATGATGCGTCGCTTTAATCTTCATTTCTCCATTTTTGATGAGGAGCGCTGTGTTGAAGCGTTCGCTGAAGCACACAACCCTTTTGATACTCAGCAATATGTGCTTTGTTCGCTCGATTTTCTGCGTAAAAGTCGTCAACGTTTTGAACAAGCACTTGAGGCGGAGTGGGATCTATTGGTGGTGGATGAAGCGCACCATCTAGAATGGAGCCAAGATAAACCAAGCCGCGAATACCAAGTGGTCGAAGGGCTAGCGCAAAACACCCCAGCGGTATTGCTGCTAACGGCAACGCCGGAGCAATTAGGCCGTGAAAGTCACTTTGCGCGTTTGCGTTTGCTCGATCCCGATCGTTTTTACGATTACGAGGCGTTCGTTGAAGAAGAAGAGCAATATGCGCCTGTAGCCGATTCCGTCAGTGCCCTGTTTTCGGGTGAGAAGTTGCAAAACGAAGCCAAAAACCAAATAACTGAGCTACTTTCAGAACAAGATGTTGAGCCGCTGTTTCGCATTATAGAAAGCGATGCCGATGAAGAGAGCAAAGCCTCTGCTCGCCAAGAGCTGATTGATAATCTGATGGATCGCCATGGTACAGGCCGCGTGCTGTTTAGAAACACCCGCGCTGCGATTAAAGGATTCCCTGTGCGTAATGTGCACTTGATGCCGATGGAAATCCCCGCGCAATACACGACCTCGATGCGAGTGGCTGGCATGATCGGCGGTAAGCTCAGTGCTCAGGCTCGCGCGATGAAAATGCTCTACCCCGAAGAGATTTTCCAAGAGTTTGAAGGCGACGATGCAAGCTGGTGGCAGTTTGACTCTCGCGTGAATTGGCTACTTGAAAAAGTGAAAGAGAAACGTAGCGAAAAGATTTTAGTGATCGCTTCTCGCGCTAGCACCGCGTTACAACTGGAGCAAGCACTGCGTGAGCGTGAAGGCATTCGCGCTACCGTTTTTCATGAAGGTATGTCGATTTTAGAACGTGATAAAGCCGCCGCTTATTTCGCACAAGAAGAGGGTGGCGCGCAAGTGCTTATCTGTAGTGAAATCGGCTCTGAAGGGCGTAACTTCCAATTTGCTAACCAGTTGGTAATGTTTGATCTGCCGTTTAACCCAGATCTTTTAGAGCAACGCATTGGCCGTTTGGATCGTATTGGTCAACACCGTGATATCGATATCCATGTACCGTACCTTAAAGGCACATCGCAAGCGATTTTGGCGCGTTGGTTTGATGAAGGCTTGAATGCATTTGCTGAAACCTGCCCAACAGGCCGCGCTGTGTATGATAAATATGCCGATGATCTGATTGATATGCTGGCTTCGGGAAATATCGATACGTTGGATGAGATCATTGAACAGTCGGCAACGCTCAACAAAACGTTGAAGGCTCAGCTTGAACAAGGGCGTGACCGACTGCTTGAAATGCACTCGAACGGTGGCGAAAAAGCATTGAAAATCGTCGAAAGTATAGCATCAACGGATGGCGATACTAACTTGGTTACTTTCGCTTTGAGCTTATTTGATGCGATCGGTTTAAACCAAGATGATCGGGGTGAAAACGCGCTGGTGGTCACACCATCAGAGCACATGATGGTGCCAAGCTACCCCGGTTTGCCGTATGAAGGAGCGACCATCACTTTTGATCGTGATACGGCATTATCGCGTGAAGATATGAATTTCATCAGTTGGGAACACCCGATGATTCAAGGCGGGATCGACCTGCTGATGAGCGAAGGCGTGGGAACATCGGCGGTTTCTCTGCTGAAAAATAAAGCTTTGCCTGTTGGGACTTTGCTGCTTGAGTTGATCTATGTGGTGGATGCACAAGCGCCAAAACGCAGTGGTATCAGCCGCTTCCTTCCTCAAACACCAATCCGTTTGATGATGGATGCGCGTGGTAATGATCTCTCTGCTCAAGTTGAGTTTGAAAGCTTCAATCGCCAATTAAGCCCAGTGAATCGTCATTTGGCCAGCAAGCTCGTTACGTCGGTACAAAATGATGTGCATAGCTTAATTGCTGCCAGTGAAAGCCAAGTTGTGAGCCGTGTTGAAGCGATTCGTGAACAAGCGCAAAAAGAGATGCAGTCGAGTTTAAACGGTGAACTGGAGCGCTTATTGGCGCTTAAAGCAGTCAACCCGAACATTCGTGATGAAGAGATCAGCGCGATTGAAGAGCAGATTAACGAGTTAAGCGGTTACATCGGTAAAGCGCAATTCCAACTGGATTCGTTGCGTTTAATCGTTGTGACGCATAACTGATCCCTTTACTTGGCCTTTGTGGCGTTACATTAAAAATAACAAAGGCCTTTTTCGATAAGGCCTTTGTTTTGTCTGCTGTTACATAATCCACTTCCACCAAATAAATAGCGCTAAAAAGCCAAACAGATAAACAAGCCCTACGATAGACAGTGCTTTGAGTTTTTTTCCTACTGCGAGTTCAGCCGGTAAAGGTGTTTTAGTCACCAGAATATAGTTGAGCAGCGCAAAAATTGGCGTGGTCATAAATGCCATGATCATCGCAAAATTCAGCATTGGCATCAGTGCTGAAGCCCAAAAGGCAATGATGGCCAGCGCTAAAGCCGATACCACGATGACCCAAGCTTGGTAGCAACGTGGGCTTTGGCTCTCTTTGTTTTGCAAAAGACGTTGTGATTCTGCAATCACTCGTGAATAGCCATCAATGACGGTGATGGTGCTGCCAAAAATACAGAAAAAGGCGATCACTGCAATTAAATAACGTGACCACTCACCTATGGTTGAAGCGTACAATCCGACCAATTGATGCGAAAAGCCGACGCCAGATTTCGAGAGCTCAACGCCTGTTCCGTGTAGTACTAAGGCACCAAGCGCTAAAAATACAATCGCCAAGATTGCAGTACCGATATAGCCCACATTGAAATCAAATAGTGCGGATTGCGGCGTCACTTGCTGCTCTTGGCATTGACGCTTGAGCCATACCGAAGTGATGCTCGAAATCTCAATGGGTGCGGGCATCCAGCCCATTGTCACCACCAAAAAACCGATCGCGGCGAGTGTCCAAGGTGAAGGTGAAATAGTTTCCACTACTATCTGCGCTGGGTTTGCGACGGCAATCACCACGGCGAGTAAGGTGGCGATTGTCAGTACTGCCATAATCATTTTAGAAAGTGAGTCGAGCGCGCGAAAGTGGCCTGCAAAAAGGATCAGCAAACAAGTGGTCAGCACAATCACGGAAAGAACAATATTGCCCAGCTCAAAAGGGACAAAATAGGCCAGTAAGCTGGCGCTAAACAGCAGTAACGCGGCGGTGTTTATAATGGCCGATACTACGCTTAAGAGGGCAAAAACCCATAGGTAAGCGCGCCCGAGATGAGCATAGCCTTGTACTAAACTTTTGCCTGTCCCCATGGTGTATTGAATGCCAGCCTTAAAAAAGGGGTATTTTAATAAGTTGACTAGCAAAATGAGGCCTGCGAATTGCCAGCCATAAATTGCACCTGCTTGAGTTGACGCGACGAGATGAGAGCCGCCGACGGCTGCTGCTGCCATCATAATGCCCGGCCCGAGTGAACGAAGCAGTTGTGGCAGGGTTAAACGTTTGGCCGATTGATAAGGGACGCTGTGTTCCATTCTTGTTCCTTAGACTTGATGTTGTGTTATTTATAATTTTTGCTTTTGAAGCTGACTTTAATGTCAAGCTCATCAATCAATATCACACCCAGTTAATCTGTCAATTTTAAGTTACATTTCAAGTGATATTTCTAAGCAAGGCTAACTTACTGACGATTTCATGATTTAACGAAACTAAGATGACTCTTCTCTATTGGCTTGGCGGAGAGGTTGGTATAATGCGCCGATTTTTTTAGGAGAAACCTTCGATGGCTATGCTTGAATACACGCCGCCCACAGATCCTTGGATTGATATTGTCTATGAAGATGATCAGATTCTCGCGGTGAATAAACCTTCAGGTCTGCTGTCGGTTCCAGGACGCTTGCCTGAGCATCACGACAGTATGTGGAGTCGTTTGGCTGAGCAATATCCAGAGATCCAAGTTGTGCATCGTTTGGATATGTCGACTTCTGGCTTGATGGTGCTGGCAAAAAATAAATACGCGGAAGGGGCATTGAAAAAGCAGTTTCAATACCGTTTAACGCATAAAATTTATTACGCTCGCGTGTGGGGCGTAATGGAACTTGACGAGGGGGCGGTTGAATTACCCCTGATTTGCGATTGGCCAAATCGGCCTAAACAGAAAGTCTGCTTTGAAGATGGGAAACCATCAAAAACTTTATATCAAGTAGCGAAAAGAGAAGAAAAAACGACAATTGTACGTCTTTTTCCTGTAACTGGCCGTTCGCACCAATTACGTGTTCACATGCAAGCTTTGGGTTATCCGATTGTGGGTGATGAGTTTTATGCCCCGCAAGAAGCGCAAGATTTTTCCGATCGCTTAGCGCTGCATGCCGCAGAGCTCAGTTTTTATCACCCAAAGAGTCATTGGTTACGTAACCTTTTTGTTGCTTGTGACTTTTATCCCGAAGCACAAGAGCAAATTTTGCAACACTTTGATCCTGAGCGAAAATTACCAGATTACAAAACGTTGCCCCGACCTTAGTGTGATGTGGGTGGCGACAAGGAGCTGATATGTCACTACCCACGGTTGTATTTCTCGATAGGGCCACAATCCCTGCTTATATTCGATTGCCAAGCTTACCTTTTGCTCATCATTGGCTTGAGTTTGACTTTACTTCTGCCGAACAAGCGCTCGATCGCCTATCTCAAGCCGATATCGTAATCACCAATAAAGTGGTGCTGGATAGAGCGTTACTCTCACAATGTCCGAAATTGCGCTTGATTGCTGTGTCGGCCACAGGCGTCAATAATGTCGATGTCGATTACTGTCGTGAAGCAGGCATCGCACTGGTGAATGTTCAAGGCTATGCCACCCGTTCTGTTCCGGAACATGTAGTTGGGATGATTTATGCCTTAAGGCGTAACTTGTTTGCTTATCATCAAGATATTGCCAATGGCGAGTGGCAGCGCAATCAACAATTTTGCTTTTTTACTCATCCGATAGGGGATGTTGCAGGTTCAACGCTTGGTATTGTGGGGAGTGGCGCGCTCGGACAGGCAACTGCAACGTTAGTACGAGCGATAGGCATGCAGGTGATATTTTCTGAACGAAAGGGGGCCAAGTTATGCCAACAAGGTTTTATGCCCTTTGAACAAATGTTAGCGGAGGCGGATGTTGTGAGTTTACATTGCCCATTGAGCGAGCAAACCCGAAACCTGATAGGTGAGAACGAATTAAAGATGATGAAGCCTAATGCATTGTTGATTAACGCAGGCCGTGGTGGTTTGGTTGATGAGCAAGCACTTGTGACAGCATTGAAATCTGGGCAAATTGCTGGCGCTGGAGTGGATGTATTCAGTCGAGAACCAGCGGATAAAACAAATCCCTTACTAGCCAATATGGATTTGCCAAATTTGTTGCTCACACCGCACGTGGCATGGGGTAGTGACTCAGCTATTTCACAATTGGCAACGATTTTGATGGATAACATTGCCGCGTTTGAGCGTGGAGAGCACAAAAATCGCGTCTGCTGATGGCGTGAATAAACAAAAAAGGTCGGTATTTTCACACCGACCTTTTTAATGGTAACGCAATCGCGATTATAGCGCGGCTATGGTCGCTTTCTGTTCTTCCAGTTTAACCAAGGTATCTTGATAGCCATTCAGCTTTTGACGCTCGATAGCGACAACGGCTTCGGGTGCTTTAGCGACGAACCCTTGGTTATTGAGTTTGCCTTCAATGCGTTTGATTTCGCCTTGAGTTTTAGCAATCTCTTTTGCTAAGCGCTCTAGCTCCGCATCTTTATCAATCAAACCAGCCATTGGGATCATCAGCTCAGATTGACCAACCAGCGCCGTTGCACAAGCAGGAGTCTCTTCACCCTCTTCAAGAACGCGTAGTGCCTCCAGTTTAGCCAGTGACAACAGTACCGCTTTGTTCGCTTCTAAACGTGCCACTTCTTGCTTGTTGGCGGCTTTTAGCATCACGTT
Organism: Vibrio sp. 1151_11; assembly: GCF_029478525.1. Taxonomy (NCBI): domain Bacteria; kingdom Pseudomonadati; phylum Pseudomonadota; class Gammaproteobacteria; order Vibrionales; family Vibrionaceae; genus Vibrio; species Vibrio sp. 1151_11. The sequence continues at coordinate 181,091 of NZ_SHMN01000005.1, forward strand.
AAGAGGTTTGCCTGGGTTGATATCGTACTCGGCACGTAGGTTGCGAATGCTAGTAATAAAGGCTTTCACCCATTCGATATCATCCAGCGCCGCTTGGTTGAAGTTCGCTTCATCGTACTGAGGCAGCGCTTGCAGCATGATGGTATCCCCTTCAACGCCGTCCACTAATGGCTTAATGCTTTGCCAAATAGTTTCAGTGATATACGGGATCACTGGGTGCGCGAGGCGTAATGTTTTCTCTAATACCGTAATTAATGTACGGCGCGTTGCGCGTTGCTGCGCTTCACTGCCTTTCCACAATACGGGTTTAGTCAGCTCTAAGTACCAGTCGCAGAATTGGTTCCAGATGAATTCGTAAAGGGTATTTGCCGCCATATCTAAACGGAAGTTGTTGATATGGTTGTTGAACTCTTTAGCCGTCAATTCAAATTGAGACTCGATCCATTTATCGGCTAACGAATACTCAAGCTCGCTACCTGCGTTAAAGCCACAATCGAGATCTTCGGTATTCATCAACACGTAACGGCTCGCGTTCCAGAGTTTGTTACAGAAGTTGCGGTAACCTTCTAGGCGTTTCATGTCCCAGTTGATATCACGACCGGTTGAAGCCATCGCTGCTAGCGTGAAACGCAGTGCGTCGGTTCCATAAGGTTCGATACCATTTTCAAAGGTTTTACGTGTATTTTTCTCGATCTTGGCTGCAAGCTGTGGCTGCATCATGTTGCCACAACGTTTTTCAACCAGAGACTCAAGATCAATACCATCGATCATATCGATAGGATCAAGCACGTTGCCTTTAGATTTTGACATTTTGTCGCCGTTTTCATCACGGATAAGGCCTGTGACATAAACAGTTTTAAATGGCACTTGTGGTTTGCCATTCTCATCTTTACAGAAGTGCATGGTCATCATGATCATGCGTGCAACCCAGAAGAAGATGATGTCAAAACCAGTAACAAGAACGTCAGACGGGTGGAATGTTTTTAGTGCCTCAGTATTTTCTGGCCAGCCTTGTGTACCAAAAGTCCAAAGAGCAGAGGAGAACCAAGTGTCCAATACATCATCATCTTGGCGCAGTACCACCACTGGGGCTAGGTTGTTTTGTTCGCGCACTTCTTCTTCGCTACGGCCGACATAAACGTTGCCGTCGTTGTCATACCAAGCAGGAATACGATGACCCCACCAAAGTTGGCGTGAGATACACCAATCTTGCACGTCACGCATCCATGAGAAGTACATGTTTTCGTACTGCTTAGGCACAAATTGAATCTCGCCATCTTCAACGGCTTTGGTTGCGACTTCCGCTAGTGGCGCTGTGCGTACGTACCATTGGTCGGTTAGCATCGGTTCGATAACCACACCACCACGGTCACCGTAAGGAATGGTGAGGTCGTGATCTTTGATTTCTTCAAGCAGGCCGAGAGCTTCAAATTCAGCTACGATGGCTTTACGTGCCGTAAAGCGCTCCATGCCTTGGTACTTAGCAGGTAGATCGCTGCTGTAAGCGTCACTTGGTTCACCATTGGTGTTGAACACTTCGGCGGCGTCACGAATGTTGGCATCAAAGGTGAAAATGTTGATCATCGGCAGTTGGTGGCGCTTACCGACTTCATAGTCATTGAAATCGTGAGCTGGGGTGATCTTCACACAGCCTGTGCCTTTTTCCATGTCGGCGTGCTCATCGCCCACGATAGAAATGCGACGATTGACGATTGGCAGCATGATCTCTTTGCCGATCAGAGCTTGGTAGCGTGGATCTTCAGGGTTAACCGCTACGCCTGTGTCACCCAGCATGGTTTCAGGACGAGTGGTCGCAACAACAATGTAGTCTTTACCATCTGCTGTTTTTACGCCGTCAGCCAGTGGGTAACGGAAGTGCCACATGTGACCTTTGACGTCTTTGTTTTCTACTTCTAGATCAGAAATTGCAGTGTGCAGTTTTGGATCCCAGTTCACAAGACGTTTACCACGGTAGAGTAAATCTTCTTGGTAAAGGCGAACAAACACTTCTTGAACGGCATTGGATAGGCCCGCATCCATAGTGAATCGTTCACGATCCCAGTCTACCGATGCGCCAAGGCGGCGAAGCTGTTTAGTGATGGTTCCACCTGATTCGCCTTTCCACTCCCAAATTTTGTCGATAAACGCTTCGCGACCGTAGTCATGCTTGGTTTTGCCTTCTTCAGCAGCAATTTTACGTTCAACCACCATTTGGGTAGCAATACCGGCGTGGTCTGTACCCACTTGCCATAAGGTATTTTTGCCTTTCATGCGTTCGCAGCGGATCAAAGTATCCATAATGGTGTCTTGGAATGCGTGACCCATATGAAGGCTACCAGTGACGTTCGGCGGTGGGATCATGATGCTGTATGCTTCTTTTGATGTATCACCGTGAGGCTTAAAGTAGCCGTTCTCTTCCCAAGTCTGATACAGAGCTTGTTCGATTGCTGTTGGGTTATATGTCTTTTCCATAGTGCTCTTAAATGGATACTGTGAATGGTTAATCTTAGTCAAACTTCATAAGTGAAGGATCTTGTTAAAGATCGCCTTAACTATAAGGTTTGACCTATGGATGTTGGATCTCGATTGTTTGCAATTGGTAGCCAGCTTGACGGTAGATTTTATACCTTTCGCGTGCTCGTTGCTTTGCTTTTTCTTCGCAGGGGACGAAGTCTACCACCTCAGCAAAGGCGTTCGCAAAGGTTGTATGATTATCCGCCACATTTATTACCAGTTGACGATTCCAATTGGGTTTGACGTTGGGGTAGCCAATCTCGATATGAGTAGAGTATTTCGGGCCTTCACCCACCAGATTGTGCGCGACAAACTGTTCTTCAGGTACTTGCCATAAATGTTCGGCAAACTGTTCAGCGTGAGTTTTATCATCACAATGCAGATAAATTTTTGCCCCTTGTTTGGCGAAGTGATGAGCCAGAAATAGGACATATTGCTCAAAGCCTGCCAGCGTTGCTTGAGGGCTTTCTTCGTTCACAATGTAAAAGGTGGCTCGCTGCATGTTGTCACCTACTATCTAATCGCTCATCAACAAAAAAGGGCCTTGCGGCCCTTTTCACATTTTGAGGTTATTCCTCAGACTCTTGGCCGCTGCGGTTCAATAAGAACTGGACGAGCAATGAGACGGGACGACCTGTTGATCCTTTTGCTGCACCTGACTTCCATGCCGTGCCAGCAATATCCAAATGCGCCCAGTTATATTTCTTAGCAAATTTAGATAAGAAGCAGCCTGCGGTAATCGTACCACCAGGGCGACCACCGATGTTTGCCATATCAGCAAATGGGCTCTTTAGCTGCTCATGGTACTCGTCGGCCATTGGTAGACGCCATGCGCGATCACTTGCTTGTTCTGAAGCATTAACCAATTCATGCGCCAATGGGTTGTGGTTTGAAACCACGCCACTGATGTGGTGACCTAATGCAATCACACAAGCGCCAGTTAGTGTCGCCACATCTACCACGCAATCGGGTTCAAAACGCTCAACGTAAGTGAGTGCATCACATAGAACTAAGCGACCTTCGGCATCGGTATTGAGTACTTCAACCGTTTGGCCAGACATAGTCGTGAGAATGTCACCAGGGCGATAGGCATTGCTGCCTGGCATGTTTTCACAACCGGCTAAGATACCCACGACATTTAATGGCAATTTCAATTTAGCCAATGCTTTCATTGCGCCAAAGACTGACGCCGCACCGCACATGTCATACTTCATTTCATCCATGCCTTCGCCTGGTTTTAATGAAATACCGCCGGAATCAAACGTTAGGCCTTTACCCACCAACACAATGGGTTTTGCATCTGGATCTGGGTTGCCTTTGTACTCAATGACCGACATCATCGACTCATTTTTTGAGCCACGACCGACGGCGAGATAAGAGGTCATGCCCAACTTTTCCATCTCTTCTTCACCAATGATTTTGGTGGTGACGCTCTCGTAGTCGTCCGCTAAGCGGCGCGCTTGAGATGCAAGATAAGCTGGGTTGGCAATGTTGGGTGGCATATTGCCAAGATCTTTCGACGCTTTCACACCGGATGCAATCGCAAGGCCGTGTGTAATCGCGCGCTCACCTAAGTTAAGCTCACGGCGAGTCGGTACGTTAAAGACAAGTTTGCGCAGTGGGCGGCGAGTCTCCGGTTTCACGCTCTTGAATTGATCAAAGGTGTACAGACCATCTTTCGTTGCTTCAACCGCTTGGCGTACTTTCCAATAAGTATCGCGGCCTTTAACGTGTAGTTCAGTCAGAAAACATACGGCTTCCATTGAACCCGTTTCGTTCAGTGTGCTGATGGTTTTTTGAATGATTTCTTTGTACTGACGTTCGCCTAATTCGCGCTCTTTACCACAACCTACCAGTAAAACGCGTTCAGACAGAACACCAGGGACTTGATGCAGCAGTAGCATCTGGCCGGGTTTACCCTCGAGATCACCACGGCGAAGTAGTGAACTAATATAGCCGTCGCTGATTTTATCAAGCTGCTCTGCTACTGGAGAAAGGCGGCGTGGTTCGAACACTCCAACAACGATACATGCGCTACGTTGTTTCTCTGGACTGCCACTTTTTACACTGAACTCCATGCGTACTCCTACATCCTGAAGACAAATAGAACTAAATGTTAGATAATGCGCTCTTAGTGGTTGAATCCGAGTTTGGATCTACTTTTAATTGAACGCCTAACAGTTAGTGAAAATTTTAAAAATAAAAGGTTCAACGGGAAATTATAGTGATTCAATCAAAAAAACAAGTTTTGTATAGGTAATTTCAGCGTGATTATTGTTAGATATTTGATCCGCGAGACACTCAAGAGCCAATTTGCGATCTTTTTCGTACTGTTTCTCGTGTTTCTTAGCCAACGATTTATTCGCGTTTTGGCTGAAGCTTCCGATGGTGACATTCCAGCACGAATGATCTTATCTATTGTAAGTTTAAATATGCCCGCAATGGGGTTATTAATGCTGCCTTTGAGTTTGTATATCGGCATCTTACTGACTTTTGGGCGTTTGTACGCAGAAAGCGAAATTACGGTGATGAATGCCACTGGTATCGGCAATAAATTTTTGATCCGTGCTGCACTCTATTTGGCTTTGATCACTTCAGGTGCTGCAGCATTTAACGCATTCTGGTTGGCACCTTGGAGCCAAGATAAAGAAGCACAATTAATGGAGCAGCTCGCAGCAGAAAATAGTGTTGATTTGCTACAGAAAGGACAATTTCAACGCACACCAGATGGTTCCTCGGTGGTTTTCATCGAAAATATTGAAAACAAAAAACTGCATAATGTGTTTGTTGCGCAGCTTGCACCAAAGGATTCGATACTCCCGAGTGTGATGTTCTCTAATTCTGGTGATGTTAAAGAGCTCAGTGATGGCCGTCAGATGATCACCATGTATGACGGGATTCGTTATGAAGGCGTGCCAACACGCGTTGATTATATGATCACAAAATTTGACGAATACGAAGGTTTAATTGGGCAGCGTGAAGTTAAACCCAAAGGACGCGATTGGGAGGCGTTACCGACATCCAATCTGCTTTCCAACCCGGATCGAAGAGCGAAAGCTGAGTTGCAATGGCGAATTTCTCTGGTGATTTGTATTCCGTTACTCACCATGCTGGTGGTCCCTTTGTCGGCGGTTAACCCTCGGCAAGGACGCTTTGCGAAAATGGGACCTGCAATCTTAATTTATTTGGCCTATTTTATGGCCATCAGCGCAACCAAGTCCGCCATTGAAGATGGCTCACTTGCTACGGTGATCGGTATGTGGCCAATCAATGCTGCGTTACTTTTGGCGGCGATTTCAGTGAATATCATGGACAGTGTGCCAGTGCGGCGCTTCAAAGATAAACTAAGACTAAAGAAGGCAGCATAACGCGTGTTTAAGATTTTAGATTTATACGTTGGCCGTACTATTGTTGCGACAACCTTGCTAGTGCTGGCGACCTTTGTTGGTTTGTCCGGCATTATCAAATATGTTGAGCAATTGAGAAAAGTCGGGGAAGGAAGCTACGATTTACTGCAAGCTTTACTGTTTGTGGTGTTGAGCATTCCTCGTGATATCGAGATGTTTTTTCCTATGGCCGCCTTACTCGGTGCGTTGATTGGGTTAGGTATGTTGGCATCAAGTTCTGAGCTCGTTGTCATGCAAGCTGCGGGGTTTTCTAAGCTTAATATCGGTATGTCGGTATTAAAAACCGCAGTGCCATTAATGATCATTGTCACCTTGCTTGGCCAATGGGGAGCACCCCAAGCGCAGAAGATGGCGCGAGATCTGCGCGCTTTTTCTCTCTCTGGCGGTAGTATTGTTTCAGTGCGTAGCGGTGTGTGGGCTCGCGATGTGAATGATTTTATCTTTATTGGTAAAATTGATGACAACAAACTCTATGGCTTAAATATGTGGCGCTTTGATAACAATAAGAGTTTGCAAAACATCCTTTTTGCCGAAGAGGTGGATTACGATAAAGACAATCAATGGGTAATGAAAAATGTTCAAATCACCGACATGCGCGATGATGTATTGATAACAAAGCAAACATTACCCGAATATCGTTGGACGACTTCATTAGCTCCAGACAAACTAGCAGTGGTCACGGTCAAGCCTGAAGAGTTGTCACTGAGTGGCTTGTATGATTATGTCAGCTATTTAAAAACGTCGGAGCAAGATGCTTCACGGTACGATCTGGCGTTGTGGCGTAAAATTACTCAACCTTTTTCTATTGCTGTGATGATGCTAATGGCACTATCGTTTATTTTTGGGCCATTGCGCAGCGTTACTATGGGCGCAAGGATTTTGTCAGGCGTGATTGCAGGCTTTACATTTTATATTTCCAGTGAGTTTTTCGGCCCACTGAGTCTTGTTTATGGTATCCCACCAGTGTTTGGTGCCGTCGCACCCAGTTTGGTGTTTCTCAGCGTTGCCGTAATGTTGTTAAGACGAAAACTCTAAAAATGACAGGTAAGAACTATTAACAAAAAGGAAGGGCAAACCTTCCTTTTTGTTATTCCGACTCAATTAACTTTAGGAAGTACCACTACTTTCGTTTTGGCCCAAATATCTTGGAACCCTCTTTTTTGTTGATCAAAGGGTACGGTGAGGTTTGCCAAGCCAAAGCCTGAGGTGAACAAACGTATTAAAGCTTGCGTGGCGCTGATTGAATTTCCATCTTGTTCGTTAATTATCAAAAGTCGCCAAGCACGCATCCCTAATGTCTGGCCTGCTCTTGTCCAGAAAAAGACGAAGAAGTAGACCCAGACAGCGGCAAGGTAAAATGTGTAAACATAGCTCCAAATGGGATGACGAGTGAGAAGGTCGCTGACATCTGCATACGAGCCATAGCTCATCACATTCAACGCAACGAGAGCTTCTAATATAGCAACGACAACACCAGCAGCCATCATCTCAAGAGCAATGATGATTAATGCATCGTAAATGAGCGCACCAAATCGGCGTAGTAATCCGGCAGGCGGTAGAGAAATAGAGTTACTCATCATATCTAAACATCTTTTGTATTCGCGAAATTGCAGCAGCATATAGCCTCGAAGAGGATCTGAAAAGAGAAGAGACGCACAGCTTGAAGGTTTGTGGCGAAAATATCGGCAAACGATTTGTATTTCAATATTTTGTTATTGCGCCAATAACTTTCTTACGTATAATGCCAACCATCAAAGGGCAATGCCCAAGATGCCGGTGTGGTGAAATTGGTAGACACGACGGATTCAAAATCCGTTTCCTTCGGGAGTGGCGGTTCAAGTCCGCCCACCGGTACCATAATTTAAACAACAAAGCCTCGACGAAAGTCGGGGCTTTGTTGTTTTTGTCCTCGAAATAATAGTCCACTATCTTAGATAAATGGGACTCTTTTGATAGCCTTCACATACTTCTATATTGAACAGCGCACATTTCTCGCTTCTAGCCATACACATTTATATCAACACTACTAATATGTAGTTGATGAACTTTTGAGTGGCTTCTTTTAAACTCATTAACTACTTAGTACTTAAGGTGTTATATAAATTGTGGCAAGCATAAAAATCACAGTAGATAGATTGCAGCCTGGCCTGCACATTAAGTTGCCCGTAAAGTGGAACGAACACCCCTTTCTTTTTAATAGCTTTAAGATTAAATCCCAAGAACAGATTCAATTGATAAAACACTTGGGGATTCAACATGTTTATATCAATCCTGCGCAAAGCGATACTCAACCCTTACCTGTCAATACGCAGCCGGAAGCCATAGAAGAATCTTCAGAGATGGAGAGTGAGGCTGAAAAATTGTGGGAAGAGAAGCAGAAACGGATTGAAAAGTTGAACGCATATCGTAGGCGAGTTCTAAACTGTGAAAAAGAGTTTGAGCGTTCTCTATCCCGTATGCGTGCGGTAATGAACAAGATACGCAATCGGCCAGAGGATGCGATAGATGAAGCTTCAATTTTGGTTGAAGATATCGTCGATAAGCTACTGAGTGAAGATAGCGTTACGCTGCATTTAATGAATGGCAAAAGTGAGTTTGAAGACATCTACTTTCATTCACTCAACGTTTCGGTCATTGCAATGATGATAGGAAAAGCGAAAGGGTATGATGCTCAAAAAATCAAAGAACTTGCTTTTGCTGCGCTGTTTCATGATATAGGCAAAATTAAGGTTCCCACCGCGATTGTTAGAAAGAAAACAACACTGACAGAGCCCGAACAAAATTATCTCAAATTACATACTAAGTATGGTTTGGATATTGCGAGTCATATCGATAGCTTTCCAGAAAGTGCAAAGAGAGTAATAGAACAGCATCATGAACTTAATGACGGCAGTGGGTATCCGCTTGGTTTAAAGGAAGCGGCTATTGATGAGCTTTCACAGGTCATTACGGTCGCGAATGTATTTGATAATTTGTGTCATCCCAATATCGTTGCAGAGCAGAAGATTCCTTATATTGCACTTTCCTATATGTATAAGCATTGTAATCACTTATATAGTAACGAAAACTTAAACGTATTGGTTAAATTTATGGGCGTTTTCCCTCCAGGAACCGTTGTTCAGCTTTCTAACAATATGGTTGGGTTAGTCATCTCCGTAAACGCCAGCCACTTACTATATCCTAATGTATTGATTTACGACCCTTCGGTTCCGCGAACCCAAGCGCCCATTATTGATTTAGCTGATCGAGATTTGAAAATTGTTAATGCCATTCTTCCGCATAAACTTCCGGATAAAATCCGAGACTATCTTAACCCACGCTCTAGAATCTCTTATTTCTTCGATAGTGATGAGTAATATGTTTCTTTGTACTGCCTCAGTGCGAGCTTTCATTGACGAAGAAAAGCACGCAATATGAAGTGTGTCACCTTAATGCTCTGGTGATAACAAGGAGATTTAGAGAGGGAAATAGGTCGCTAATTAATCGATATTTAACGCTTTGGCGTCTTTTTGTTCACTTGAGCTATCAGAAGGTACTTTTTTCTAAAAACCGCTTGCACTCATCTTCGTTCTCCCTATAATGCCGCCTCACTGACACGGCACAGCCAGTAAGGGTTCAAGCCCAACCAGCAGCCAATCAGTAGGTCAAATCAGTAAGACGAAATAATTTAATAAAGTGTTTGACACTTTTCATTATCTCGCTAGAATGGCCGCCTCTTCAAAGGAAGCCTCGGCAACCCAGCGAAGAACGCTCTTTAACAATATAAACCTATCAATCTGTGTGGGCACTCGTTGATGATAATCAAAAAAGATTTATCAATGAACTGAGTGACCAATCAGAATCAAGTTTACTTGATTTTGGCACAGTCAATTCATTGTTGCTCTGTTGGAGCAGCAATAACTTTGAAATTATTTTTTACTTTCGAGTAAGAGTAGTTTTAAAGTCAGTATTCATTGAGCCGGTCTTAGGACCCAAAAACTTTAATTGAAGAGTTTGATCATGGCTCAGATTGAACGCTGGCGGCAGGCCTAACACATGCAAGTCGAGCGGCAGCACAGAGGAACTTGTTCCTTGGGTGGCGAGCGGCGGACGGGTGAGTAA
>NZ_SHMN01000060.1:0-4132 GCF_029478525.1 Vibrio sp. 1151_11
GCATAACAAAGCATTTAAGACGGATTCGCAACGCTTGGCGGTTTTAGTGTAAATTCAGTTTTTGTGTTTTAAGTGGTTTGTCGAAGCACCAGTGTTTAGCGTTGCTCACCACTTAATGCGGCGTTATAACAACAAGGAGAGTTCAGTGAAAATAACAGTGTTAGATGACTATCAGGATGTGGTCAGAACTTTAGATTGTTTCGACCTATTATCTCACCATGAAGTGTCAGTTTTGAATGAAACACTCCCTGAACCGGAGTTGGTTGCTCGACTTCAGGAAACAGATGTTCTTGTTCTAATTCGAGAGCGGACAGTAATAACAGAGTCCTTGCTATCTCGATTACCTAATCTCAAAGTCATTAGCCAAACTGGCAAGGTCAGCAACCACATTGATGTTAATTTATGTGAAAAATTTGGGGTTCAAGTACTAGAGGGGCGCGGCTCTCCGATAGCACCTTCTGAATTAGGCTGGGCGCTAATTATGGCTGCTAGTCGTTACATTCCTACTTATTCTGCGAACCTTAAAAATGATAAATGGCAAGACTCAGGTGTTCTGGGTTTAGGTCGAACTTTAAAAGGTTTAAAACTTGGTATTTGGGGTTACGGGAAAATAGGGCAACGAATCGCTCAATATGCTAAAGCATTTGAAATGTCGGTTGTTGTTTGGGGTAGTGAGCCGTCAAGAAAGCTAGCACTCGAACATGGCTTTGACGCTACTACTTCAAAAGAAACGTTTTTTACTAGCTCTGATATCGTTTCACTCCACCTACGTTTAAATGATGTGACCCGAGCGTGTGTAAAAGCCACTGACTTAAGCTTAATGAAATCTGACTCTTTATTTGTAAACATTAGCCGTTCAGAACTTGTTGAGTCATCAGCCCTCTACAATGAGCTTGTTTCTGTGCCAACTAAGCGTGCTGCTCTAGATGTCTTTGATGTTGAACCAGCATCACTCGATAGCGAGCCTTTACTTTCGTTGCCCAACGTTATGGCAACGCCTCATTTGGGGTATGTAGAGCAAAATAGCTATGAACTGTATTTCAAAATAGCATTTGAGAACATTTTAGCTTTCGAGCAGGGTTCGGTGTAAGTTTCAACATCGAGGAAATCGTTGTTATAACAAACAATTTAAGAGGGATTCCCAACGCTTGGCATTTTTGCTTCTACTTCAATTTTAGTGGTTACGGTACAATGCCTTAGGTTGGGTGGTAGCGTTGCTCACCCCTTAATTGGGCGTTATGCAACTCAGGGAAATTTAGGGGTTCAATCTTTTTAGATTTCTCCGGCCATTCGTTTTGTGTTGCCGGCAAATGTGCACTTTTACCCTCAGATTCGTGGTTCACTCAAACCGTAAAACAGGCAAAGTTCTTTGTTTGCCTCAATCAGTTTTAGCGTTGGCGTGTTGTGAATCTTGTGGGCGCAAAGTGTGGAAAGGGCAAGTGTATCGAGCATTTTGCACTTGCTGAAAGTCTTGCTTGTTGAGTTTGTCTCATTCAAAAGCTTGGTTTGTTGTTGAACGGTGGACTTTGTTTTGGCGGCTTATTTATCTCGGCTCCTACTTGGGTTGATTCTTGAATCACTCAACCATTGCAATGGTGGCTTTTGATCGAGTAAAGTCAGCTTATCTTATTGAATTTGCATAACAAACGGCTCAAGAGGGATTGCCAACGCGTGGCGGTTTTAGTGCAAAATTGAAGTTCAGTGTTTACGGTGGTTTTTTGAGTTCGGCGGTGCGTTGTCAACCCCTTAGCCGGGCGTTAGGCAAGGTGAGTTTTTATCAGCTAAATCGAGTTTGAATTGAACGGTAAATTCCATGTTTTGTGGCTTAATTTAAGCAATAAATAATCATCACATATTTGTTGTTTCTTGATCGCGTTGGGTTGTTTAGCGCTATGAGTTTAGCGGTAAAATAACCTTCAGCATCCAAACGTCCGCCGAGCATGCTACGCTCGTCACTTTTCTTCCAAATCGCTCAATTTGAATTTTTTGGTTTCTTTGCTGATTTAGGGTTTTAGTTTATAAATGAATCGGTTAGTTTGTTTTAAGTTTGTAAAAAAGCCCTACTCTTTGGTTTTGAAAGTATCATTGTCAATCGGTTGGCCTAACAAACGGCTCAAGAGGGATTGCCAACGCTTGGCGGTTTTAGTGCAAAATTGAAATTCAGTGTTTACAGTGTGTTTTTTAAGTTCGGCGGTGCGTTGTCAACCCCTTAGCCGGGCGTTAGGCAAAGTGAGTTTTATCAGCTAAATCGAGTTGAAATTGAACGGTAAATTCCATGTTCTCATGGCTGAACTTAAGCAAATGAATAACCATCACATATTTGTTGTTTCTTGATCGCGTTAGGTTGTTTAGCGTTGTAAATTCAGCGGCAAAATAACCTTCAGCATCCAAACGTCCGCCGAGCATGCTACGTTCGTCACTTTTCTTCCAAATCGCTCAATTTGAGTTTTTTGTTTCTTTGCTGATTTAGCATTTTGGTTTATAAATGAATCGGTTAGTGTTTCTCAAGTTTACAAAAAGCTTTGTTCTTGGGTTTTGAAAGTATTGTTGTCAATTGGTTGGCCTAACAAACGGCTCAAGAGGGATTGCCAACGCGTGGCGGCTTTAGCGCAAAATTTAAGTTCAATGTTTACAGTGTGTTTTTTGAGTTCGGCGGTGCGTTGTCAACCCCTTAGCCGGGCGTTAGCTGAGGTTAAGAAAAATCATCAAATTACGTGTTTATTTTTCTTAGTCTGAGGCTCTAGCTTTACACCTGAAAGTCAGCACTTTTCCGCGTATCTCGCCAGTGGCACTGTTCGTGAAGTGTTTGAACTAACCAAAGTCTGTTTACGGGAAGTGGTGTGTTTGTTTATTTCTTTGGTGTGGCTTCTTTGGTTTTGAAGCTCTTTCGCGCTTAAATGGATTTCGCGCACTTGGCCGTTGGCTTCTTCGAAAGAATTCTTTGTAAATTGAAGTCTTAGAAGCTCGTCAGTTTTCCTATTATTTCTTCTTTGCCAAGTACGTTTCGTGGGTTAGGTTTTAGTTTCTCAGTTGTCCGTTTTACTTTGTCGCTTGAAAGCAATAATGTGTTTTAAATTAGGCCGTTGGGTAGTAAATCTCCGGCTAAAGTGTAGCAGCTAACAAGCGGCTCAAGAGGGATTGCCAACGCGTGGCGGCTTTAGTGCAAAATTGAAGTTCAGTGTTTAAGGTGTGTTTTTTAAGTTCGGCGGTGCGTTGTCAACCCCTTAGCCGGGCGTTATGATTTGTATCCAAATAGGCAGATTCTATGACAATTTCGTTTGAAACTCAGAGGTTGAGAGTAACTGAAGTCTCAGGTGATCTTTCGTTAACTGAGCGTTCAGCTCTGGTCGAACAGATCCCTAATATACTAACGCCATTGGTTGTTGAAAACTTGCCTCCATATTTTCATGGCATTACTTCCGTGGAATTGGCTAGAGTTTGGCTTGACCGAATGTCGTCGGAGAGTCGGCTGCTTCAAGTAAAATCGGAAGCGCAAGAGCTAATCGGTTTTCTTTTCGCCTATGTAGAGAGCGAAAGTGAAGCGCATATTGGTTACTTACTGAGTGAAGAATATTGGGGTAAAGGGTTGGCGAGTGAGCTACTGAAAAGTTTTATCGAAAAAATAGTTAAAACTGAGTCGTGGTCAAAGCTGGTCGGTGGCGTTGAAAGATCTAATGTTGCTTCAGCTAACTTGCTTAAAAAGTTAGGCTTTATAGAGCAACTAGCTAATGATAGTGGCGTTTCTTTTTACGAATATACGATTCCCCGACCACAATCATAACAAACGGCTCAAGAGGGATTGCCAACGCGTGGTGGCTTTAGTACAAAATTGAAATTCAGTGTTTATAGTGTGTTTTTTGAGTTCGGTGGTGCGTTGTCAACCCCTTAGCCGGGCGTTATGCAACTCAGGTAAATTTAGGGGCTCAATCTTTTTAGATTTCTCCGGCCATTCGTTTGGTATTGTCGGCAAATGAGCTTTTTTCCCCTCAAATTCGTGGTTAACTTAAACCGTAAAACAGGCAAGGTTCTTTGTTTGCCTCAATCAGTTTTAGCGTTGGCGTGTTGTGAATCTTGTGGGCGCAAAGTGTGGAAAGGGCAAGTTTATCGAGCATTTTGTACTTGCTGAAAGTCT
>NZ_SHMN01000061.1:0-3481 GCF_029478525.1 Vibrio sp. 1151_11
ATAACCTTCAGCATCCAAACGTCCGCCGAGCATGCTACGCTCGTCACTTTTCTTCCAAATCGCTCAATTTGAGTTTTTTGTTTCTTTGCTGATTTAGCATTTTGGTTTATAAATGAATCGGTTAGTTTGTTTTAAGTTTACAAAAAAGCTCGTTCTTTGGTTTTGAAAGTATCGTTGTCAATCGGTTGGCCTAACAAACGGCTCAAGAGGGATTGCCAACGCGTGGCGGTTTTAGTGCAAAATTGAAGTTTAGTGTTTACAGTGTGTTTTTTGAGTTCGGCGGTGCGTTGCCAACCCCTTAGCCGGGCGTTATGTGTTTGATGAGTTTTTAAGGTCAAAGCTACGATTTCATTGAGAATTCGTTCTGTGTTTTCGGCAGGTTGGCTTAGTCGAAATGGATTCTTGAACAACTTGAGATTGATCGTTTTCAAGGTTCTTGGGTTGCCTCAATTAAGTTTTGGATCTGGCTTGTGTTGAGTTTCGTCAGTTTCAAATCGCTTTAATTGAAATGTCCTTTTGACTGGTTTTCTTGCTGACATTCAGCTCTGAAAATCTGGTGACGCAAAAAATTTAGCGGTTGCTGAAAGGGCACTTTCTTTGTTATCGATTCTGTAAGTGGCTCTCTTTAGCTAAGATCGCTGTCAAATTTAGGTTTTGGTCAGCATCGTTTTTGTACGTAACTTATTCAAATCTCTTCATTTCTACGGTGGTTTACTTTGAATTCACGGTAAAATGCACATAACAAGCAATTCAAGTGGATTCTCAACGCGTGGCAGTTTTACTATGCGTCAGGTAAAGTGTTTTACGGTGCAATGCAGCGGCTTGGCCAGTGCGTTGTTCACCACTTAATTGGGCGTTATGTGTTTGATGAGTTTTTAAGGTCAAAGCTACGATTTCATTGAGAATTCGTTCCGTGTTTTCGGCAAGTTGGCTTGATCGAAATGGATCCTTGAACAACCTGAGTTTGATGCTTTTCAAGGTTCTTGGGTTGCCTCAATTGAGTTTTGGATCTGGTTTGTGTTGAGTTTCGTCGGTTTCAAATCGCTTTAATTGAAATGTCTTTTTGACTGACTCTCTTGCTGAAGTTCAGCTCTGAAAATCTGGTGAAGCAAAAGGTTTGGTTGTGGCTGAAAGGGCGCTTTCTTTGTTTTTGATCCTGCAAGTGGCTCTCTTTGGCTAAGATTACTGTGAAATTTAGGTTTTGGTAAGCATCGTTTTTGTACGTAACTTATTCAAATCTCTTCATTTCTACGGTGGTTTACTTTGAATTCACGGTAAAATTCACATAACAAGCAATTCAAGTGGATTCTCAACGCATGGCAGTTTTACTATGCGTCAGGTAAAGTGTTTTACGGTGCAATGCAGCGGCTTGGCCAGTGCGTTGTTCACCACTTAATTGGGCGTTATGTGTTTGATGAGTTTTTGAGGTCAAATCTACGATTTCATTGAGAATTCGTTCCGTGTTTTCGGCAAGTTGGCTTGGTCGAAATGGATTCTTGAACAATCTGAGATTGATCGTTTTCAAGGTTCTTGGGTTGCCTCAATTAAGTTTTGGATCTGGTTTGTGTTGAGTTTTATCGGTTTCAAATCGCTTCAATTGAAATGCATTTTTGACTGATTTGCTTGCTGACATTCAGCACTGAAAGTCTGGTGAAGCAAAAAGTTTAGCGGTTGCTGAAAGGGCGCTTTCTTTGTTGTTGATTCTGTAAGTGGTTTTCTTCGGCTAAGATCGCTGTGAAATTTAGGTTTTGGTCAGCATCGTTTTTGTACGTAACTTATTCAAATCTCTTCATTTCCACGGTGGTTTACTTTGAATTAACGGTAAAATTCACATAACAAGCAATTCAAGTGGATTCTCAACGCGTGGCAGTTTTACTATGCGTTAGGTAAAGTGTTTTATGGTGCAATGCAGCGGCTTGGCCAGTGCGTTGTTCACCACTTAATTGGGCGTTAGCTATTAAAAGGAAGAATGAATATGAAAGAAAGCTATAAATTTGTTATAGAAATTGGTTCTAAAAATGAAGGTATATCATTAGGTGAACTTTCGATGTTTTTAAATGCTTTGGAGTATGCTTACAACAGAGCATATATCTTAGGTTATCCAAGATGGCCAAATCATAATCGTTTAGAGTTTATGAATGAAAATGAATATTTAAAAACTCTCGACCTATTTAGGTCTTACACGCAAAGTGGGCTGGATTTTAATGCCGATTTGGACATTGAGCCTTTGGTTTTTGACCGAATATCTACTAATAGTCCTTTAAAAATTGTTGGTTATTCTAGTGCATTTGCTATTTTCGCTTTATCCCTTTCCGTATCATTGGCGGGTGGAGAGGTAGACTTAAAAAATAATACTTTTAAAGTCAATTCTTTAGTCGATGCAGGGTTAAAAGTGTATCGTGAACTTAAAGCTGAAAAAAATATGTCTCCTGAACATGTAATTAGAACAATCAAGTAATGATAGCTAACAAACGCTTCAAGAGGGACAGCCAACGCGCGGCATTTTTACCATGCGTTGGGTGAAGTGGTTGCGGTGTTATGCGGAAAGTTAGTAGTAGTGTTGGCTGCCCCTTAAGCGGGCGTTAGAAAAATGGAGATAATTTGGCTATGTGGATACCTGTCATTTGTTTAGTTGTATTGTCAGGTTTAGGGTTTGTTAGTGTCTTTAGACGAAAGCTTTTGAACAACGATAAAATTGAGTTTGTAGTCGATTTTAATTCTAAATTTGTTACTTACTGGAACAGTAAAGGGCAAGATCGGAGTGCATTCGGTTTATTGATTAGGCATTCGAATAAAATGCAAAATAATTTAGGTAATCAAGGGGTTGCAGCAAAGTTTAAACCACCATATCTCAATGTCGTTTACCAAGATTATCCTATAATTATCAACATGCTCCCATCACTAGATGACGCTTTATCAACTCCTGGCTTTATGGGCGGTATCGGAGATGATGCAGTTCAATATGCAAAAGCAATAGAGCAGACTCTTTTAAGGCATATAGGTTCTTTAGAAGCAAATGATGAAACCCTTGTAAAGCAGCTAAGAAATCCAGTTATTTGGTTAAGAGAGGGTATTCGATCTGTGCTATCACTTCCTGTTCATTTTGTTTCTTGGTTTGGTCTAATTAGTGCAACGACAGCCATTAAAATTACATCTAGTTGGATATTTCGTTTTTTATCTGGTTTCACTGGTCTAATCGGTTTATTTAGTGCAATTATGGGTATTGCTTTGGGCTGGGAAGAGTTCGTGAAAATGGCGAGCAAATTTTTCTAACAAGGCATTTAAGAGTGATTCGCAACGCTTGGCAGTTTCGCTTCGCTCAAGTATAGCCAAGCGCCACTCACACCTTAATGCGGCGTTATGCTCTAGTCACAATCAAACTATTTTGGAATTTATCACAATGAAAAAATTAACAATTCTAGCTCTTTCATCACTGGCTTTCTTCTCATCTAACACTTTTGCTAGAGATGATGTGGGTAAT
>NZ_SHMN01000062.1:0-3463 GCF_029478525.1 Vibrio sp. 1151_11
GACGAGCGTAGCATGCTCGGCGGACGTTTGGATGCTGAAGGTTATTTTGCCGATGAATTCACAGCGATAAACAACCCAACGCGATCAAGAAACAACAAATATGTGATGACGATTTATTGCTTAAGTTAAGCCACAAAACATGGGATTTACCGTTCAATTTCAACTCGATTTAGCTGATAAAAACTCACCTTGCCTAACGCCCGCCTAAGGGGCTGGCAACGCATAACACTAAACTCAAACACAGCAGCCGTAACCACCGCGGCTCAATGGGACTGGAAACGCCGCGCGTTGACAGTCCCTCTTGAGGCGTTTGTTATGTGCGTGGTTGATTCGATACGATTTTAACCCATTGAGCTCGCCATGCTTGAAGTGGCATCTCGTCAGGCCAAAACTCTTTTTGTTTAGTGATTAATCCATTCTCAACAGTATGGAATGTAATAGCTCTGGCTTTTTGCACACCATCTGTTATCGATACATCCGTTACAACGCTATCGCCTTCACATACAACAGAGTGAATGTTGAATAACCAATGACCATTTGCAGGATAGTGCGCATTAATGGCTACAAAATTATCTCGGCCAAGAATCAATTCGCCTGACTGAGGCCAAAAACCTTCGAAATCCAAGCTTAACCACTCACTTGCTTTGGCAAAGTCATTGGTTTTCATGGCATTCCAGAATGACAATACAACGTCCTTGGAATTCATATTTTCTCCATTAGCACATAACGCCCGGCTAAGGGGTTGACAACGCACCGCCGAACTCAAAAAACACACTGTAAACACTGAACTTCAATTTTGCACTAAAACCGCCAAGCGTTGGCAATCCCTCTTGAGCCGTTTGTTATGCAAATTCAATGAGATAAACTGACTTTACTCGAACAAAAGCCACAATTGCAATTGTTGAGTGATTCAAGAACCAACCCAAGCCAGAGCGGTGATAAATGAGCCGCCAAAACAAAGTCTGCCTTTCAGCGACAAACCAAGCTTTTGAATTAGACAAACTCACCGAGCAAGACTTTCAGCAAATGCAAAATGATCGATTAACTTGCCCTTTCCGCACTTTGCGCCCACTGAATTAGCAGCAAGCCAACGCTAAAATTGATTGAGGCAAACAAAGAACCTTACCTGTTTTACGGTTTGAGTTAATCACGAACTTGAGGGTAAAGTGTTCATTTGCCGACAATACAAAACAAATGGCCGGAGAAATCCAAAAAGATTGAACCCCTAAATTTCCCTGAGTTGCATAACGCCCGGCTAAGGGGTTGACAACGCACCGCCGAACTCAAAAAACACACCGTAAACACTGAACTTCAATTTTGCACTAAAACCGCCAAGCGTTGGCAATCCCTCTTGAGCCGTTTGTTAGCTATTTTTTCCCAGTGACTGATTTGAATGATTCAAAAATGAATGTCGCCAATCCACCTGCAACATTTGAATTTGCATAATCCTTCAAAAGCTCACAAAAATTTGATTTGAATTTATCAATAGCCTCTTCTGGAGAAGAAGCATAAATCGTATCACCTTCCACTCCTAACCCCGATCTCAAGAGTTCTTCCTTTTCAAAAAGATAAGTTTCTGAACTCATATCCAGATAAGTAAATTCATTACGATTTGAATTTGGTTTACAGAAAAATTGATACTTTGACATCTTTAATTTCCTTGCTGCTGAATAAAACAATAGCTAACGCCGCATTAAGGTGTGAGCAACGCTACCACAAAACTTAACCAGACCACCGTAAACACAAAACCCAACGCTGGAGTGAAAAATGCCATGCGTTGGGAATCACTCTTAAATGCTTTGTTATGTTTATTTGCACACTGAGGAAATATTTTCTATCGCAGCAATAATTTCACATAAGTTTTTGCCATTGTATGGTGACAAATGTTCGGCCGATGCTTTTTCAATAAAATTAACTTCTGACTCTTCAGACTTTGAAAGCATAGTAACTGACACTTTATCAATTCTTGCTAACAAATTTTTCTTCAATGAGATAGCTACTTTGCACGATTCAAAGCTATTCGAATTGTGTACTATTAAAATATCTACATCGTTGAAGTTTGATTCGCCTTTGAAATAGGAGCCGAAGCCATAGACATCCGCTAAACGCTCAAGACCAGCCATATTCTTTAAACTTATCTTTTTCATAGTCAGTCAGATAAGTCCAATACTCACGTTGATTTATCGCAGCCATAAAGCCACCAATATCGAAAATACCAACTTGATCAGCCATACAATCACGTTTTAGCTCTAAGGAATAACCACACCAATTCGAACTAATAATTACTGCATCAAGAGCCCCATAGTTTTCACATGACTCTACATATTCCGCTGTACCAAACGAATAACACTCGCAAATAAAAACGTTCAGTTTTTTGCCCGTATTTAACTCAATACTATACAAACCAGCATCCAGCTTCTGACAAGAGCTAACTTTACTGTGTTCAGTCATACGTTGCTCAAAAAAGTTGTAGTTTCTGTAATAACTCATCCAAGGAAAGTTTTCGTTATGTGCCGGCATATTATTCTCCTAATATTAAATCTTCAAAATCACTCGGAAATCGCTGAACTGCATTATAAGGAATTTTATCTTGTACCCATCGCTCATAACTTTCTACATGCTGTATAAACTTACTTACAACTCTTTGTTCTTTACGAGAGAATAATGCTCGATATTCAACGAGTAACTCCTTTATTTCTCTATTATTAGGAACAATCGTAGAAAGACGCTCAGAAGTCCATAAAGCATACACTTGGTCACTGTTTGGATTTTTTCTTGCATTTTCGGACATTGGTCCATATTGTTCCCAAACTTGGTGGTTCTCAGCCATATATGGAGCAATTTTGTCTTTTAGCTGTTCAAGGCTCTCCAGTTCAGTGATCTGTAGACGATTTGAAACAAACTCTTCATGTTCTTGCTTCATTTCATGAAGCAACTCAACAGAGTATTCAGCTTCGTTTTCTGCTTTATCAATTAGTGTGTGGTGGGTAGGACAAAGCAAAATTAGATTTTCATAACCATCCCTTTCCAAGGCAGGTTGATCAGCATCGTATCGGTTGGAACCCAGTTTGTTACCTTTAATATGAGCCATTTCACCGAGGGTATAAGGCGTAACGCCCTCAGCTTCCTCTACTGACAGTCTCTCTGTGCATCCTCTAAATGAACATCGACCAGCTGCATTAGACCATAAAATTTTAATGGATTTACTTGTTATAGACATGAATACCCCAAACTCAGACAGACTATCGTACATTACCATGGGCTAACAGAATGACATTTGATTTACGTCTATTCCTCGAAAAATTAGTAACTTGCTGTGACGAAAACTGATAAACATAACGCCCAATTAAGTGGTGAACAACGCACTGACCAAGCCGCTGCATAACACCGTAAACACTTTACCTGACGCATAGTAAAACTGCCACGCGTTGAGAATCCACTTGAATTGTTTGTTATGTGAATT
>NZ_SHMN01000063.1:0-3397 GCF_029478525.1 Vibrio sp. 1151_11
GGAATGAACAAGTGGCTACATCATCACGGCTTCTCATATAAAAAGCCGAAAGGTGTACCGCACAAGTTTGATCCAGAAGAGATGCAGCAAGCTTTTATCGAACATTACAACGAGACGCTAAGAAACAACGAAGACCCTGTGTTATTCATGGATGCCGTTCATCCTACGCAGTCAACAAAACTCAGTTATGGCTGGATACGAAAAGGCCAAGACAAAGTGATTGAGACAACAGGCAGTCGAACTCGTCTCAATATCATCGGTGCGTTACCGCTCCAAAATATTGGCGCAACCGTGACAGACACGTATGACACGATAAACAACGAGAGCATCGTTCGCTTCTTCTGGAAGCTCAAAAAAGATCATTACCCGTTGGAGCAAAAAGTACACCTAGTACTTGATGGTGCCGCCTACCATCAGTCAGAAATGGTAAGAAATGCGGCAAAGCGCTCAATATCGAGCTTCATTACTTACCCCCATACAGCCCAAACTTAAATCCAATAGAGCGGTTATTGAAAGTGATGAATGAGTATGCGAGGAACAATATTTACTTCTCCTCGAAGGCTGAATTTACAACGGCTATTAATGAATTTTTCAATGTAACGCTGCCAAAAGTTGCAGGCTCACTGCTATCCAGAATTACGGATAATTTTCAGATTTTAAAACCTGCATCTTCAAGTTAAGCGGGTATATTCGAACCAATACATCTGAAACAACTGGCTCTACAAAACCGCGTAGTCATGGCACCAATGACCCGAGCGCACACTAGCCAACCGGGAAACATTCCAAACCAAATGATGGCGACTTACTACAAACAGCGCGCAACCGCAGGCTTAATTATCTCTGAGGCGACCCAGATTTCCGATGATTCACAAGGCTACTCTTTCACACCCGGCGTTTATACCGATGAATAAGTGGCTGGTTGGAAGCCAATCACTCAAGCGGTGAAATCACAAGGTGCTACCATGTTCTGCCAGCTTTGGCATGTGGGCCGAGTATCGCACCCGACATTCCAAAAAGGCGAACAGCCTATTGCCCCTTCTGCGTTGGCACCCGTCGAAACGAAAGTGTGGATCGCCGATGAGCAAGGCAACGGCAATATGGTCGATTGTGTTGATCCAAGAGCGATGACCCAAGATGATATTGACCGTGTGTAAGTGATTTTGCCAACGCCGCTAAACACGCGATTGAAGCTGGCTTTGATGGCGTGGAAATCCACGGCGGCAATGGTTACCTGATTGATCAGTTCTTACGTACTAACTCAAACCACCGCACCGACCAATACGGCGGTTCACGCGTGAACCGACTTCGCTTTTTATTAGAAGTGGTCGATGCGGTGAGCGAAGCCATTGGCTTCAACAAAGTGGGCGTAAGACTCGCGCCTTTCATTACTTTTAAAGACATGAATTGTCCAGACATTGTGCCGACCATCCTCGATGTATTGAAACAACTTCAAACTCGTAATATTGCGTACTTGCACCTGTCTGAAGCGGATTGGGACGACGCACCAGCGATTCCAAAAAGCTTCCGCATCGAACTGCGCAAATACTTCACAAACACGATTATCGTCGCGGGCAGTTGTACCCAAGCGAGAGCTGATGAGGTACTTGAGAACACGGAAACCGCATGAACATCATCGCCCGGTAAGGCTTTCGAGAACCTTACTTAGGTAGTTTTCGTCCATTGCGCAGTTCATCCGTTTGCGTTTAATGCCACCTTTAAAGGTGGTTTCACTCTTTAATAGGTTCAAACACATCTGCCTGATCCTTGCTAAAGCCTCTGCGCGATCATCGGCTCTAATACGAGAGTTGTCCTCACTAAATGCGGTATCAAGGGACCAATGCATGGCCTCTACGCCCCAATGAGAACGCGTCGCTTCAAGCAGCGTTTGGGCTTCTAATTCTTTAGAACAGATATAGTAACGAATACTCACATCTTGCTCTGTTGCTACAGCCGATTCTTGACGAATCGAAGCGATGATGCCCATTGATTTTAGCTCGGGCCATTAATGCTCAATATCACCTAAAACCGACAAATCACGGTTCACTAAAGCCACTCTCGTTTCCGTTCTTCCGTGACTTTTTTCTTGTGTACTGTAAGAACTGCCGTCAAAGTCTTGAAGCATGTCCATTCGAAAATAATCATCAAAGGCTTGTTCAAGCATTCCCTGATTGCCTTTCACTGCTAACAAATAATCCGCTTCTTTATCGAGAATTTTTTGCGCTATTTTCTTTTGGCATCCCATTGTATCAATCGTAACCAAGCAGCCTTTTACCTCGAGCAAGTCAAGTAGCTTGGGGATCGCGGTAATTTCATTACTTTTACTATCAATCTTCTGTTGGCCGATACTCATTCCGTTTGCAGTAGCAAAAGCGTTCACCATGTGAATCGTTCCTTTACCCTTCGAGCGGTCATAAGAGCCACGTAATGTTTTACCGTCGATAGCGATGACTTCTCCATCCGTCAGTGTATGGCAGTCCTTCATCCAAGCTATAAAGCTTCTTTGTAACCCTGCCGGATTCATCATGCCCATCACACGAGACAAAGTACCTGCCGATGGAATGCCTGCCTCAAAATGACCATATCGTCTTAGGAAATCTAAGCGAGCATTGCCAAAGTCAATAATGCCATCCCAACCGTCATGACCCGGCAGGACGCCGCAAATTGTCAGCAAAATAATGTCTGATAATTTGTGTGCTATTTTATTTTCCTGTCGATAATTTTTAATGATTTGAAAGTGCATAAATGGGTTGGTTAACTCGCTCATATTTAGGCTCCTATATTGTCTAGGAGCAATTCATAGACTGAACCTTAAGCATTAAGCCCAGCGTAAATTCCGTCTAAAGTAATGTTTTCTTTAGACTTCCTCTGAGCGGACTTTTGAGCGTTCATTGATATATAACTGGCAGCCCATTCGAGTTTATTGCTGATTTCTGACCATGCTCTGTGGCTGATACATTCAAATATTGGCAACAGCCAGACATCCACATTTTTTGCCGCTTTAAATAGTGAGACTGAGGGCATTATCTGAAGTGCAATACTGCGCCTAATGATCAGCGCAAGTAAACTGGCCCAGATTAGCCCATCAACGATGGCCTTTTGTGCGGTGACAAATCGTTGCCAGTTGGTGTGAGACTTTAACTCTTTAAAAAGCAGCTCCACCTGCCATCGACAGCGGTAGATCGCCATGATGTCATCGGCAGTATAGGTGTCTGAAGGTAAGTTAGTTATCCAAATGCAGAATCGTTTTTCTTCGGCAAACCAACGTCGCATAACTCTAAACTCTTGTTTACCTCGACGGACTTTTAGGTCAAGGACTTGCGAACGGTTGGTGCCTCGAGTAATGTCTTTCAGCCTCCTCCCTTCTAGCTTAGGCAGAAGTCGCCCTCGACCGTTTCTC
>NZ_SHMN01000064.1:0-3252 GCF_029478525.1 Vibrio sp. 1151_11
TTGAATACATCGAGGTTGATTATAATCGGACAAGAAGGCACAGTGCTCTTGGGTATCTAAGTCCAGTTAACTTTGAAAATAAAAATGTCGCTTAATGAAGTGTCCAGTCTGGCTGGAGCAGATCAATACTAGCTCCAAGCTCAAGAACCTCTTCAGTAATCCTCTCGTCTGAAGAACCAATAACTGCCTTTTGAGCTGAATAATAAATTCGAACAGCTAAATCCATATTGCCAGCAGATAACGAGTAAAGTTTATTGTTCAAACTCGGGGTCAGCGGCGTTTCAACATTCGTCCACTGTAAACACCAAAGTTCATCCACAAACAATTTCCACTCATCATCATTCTTCATTAGCTCTACATCGAAGTAACCACTACTTTCCGCTCGTCGCCCTGATTTAAAACTCAGGCTTAGAAGTACATCGAACGGAGGGTTTGCACAGAAAAGTATAGGGATACCTAAATTGTTAACTAAGTTATGCAAAAAGCCTAAAAGTCGATCGGCACCGCCTGCTTTAGCTTGGTTTAGGTTTTGCATTTCATCAATAACCAAAATGCCGAGGAAATTTGACTTCATTTTCGATTCAATTTGTTGAAGTAAAAGAGCTATCGTTCCCGCTGGTTTTGTGGGAGGGTGTCCTAATTTTTGATCGATTTGCTCTAATATACGATGGCAAAGACCTTTAACACTCGAATCATCTGGACAATCGACTTTTATCCACACAACCTGCGGCATTGCTAACACTTTGTTCTGGTAGGAGCTATGTTTTATGACGTCAGGAAAACAGTGTAGTACCTGTTCAAGCATGCAGGTTTTACCTACTCCGCTTTCACCAATTATTGTTATTCCACTGCCTTTAGATTTAAAAAAACCTGTTAATGGTTCAACATCAGGTCGATTATCCGAAGAATAATGTAGATAGTTCATTGTTGTGGGGGATAAAGGATTTTTTTCTGAATACCCCTCTTTGATTGCCGTTTCGATGGCTCTAAATACATCAAAATAGAGAGGTAGTGGCTGTCTCAGCGTCTTTAATCGGGTGAGATAATCCAACCTTTCAATTGCCTCTAACTTTGTTTCCTCAATGAGCCTATCAGGGTAATTACTCAGCTTAATAACTAACTCATCATCCTCAACCTTAGGTGGCAAAGCTTCAATCAAAGGATTACCACGATGCTCGGGTAATATGGCTTGATGGTAAATGGCATCTTCACATCTCATTATCATTAGCCCTTTTTCGCTTAAGCATGGAAATTACTTTTCTCTTCTTGTCATCAAGATGCTCACTAGGTATATCTGCTTCCATATTAGGCTTAGCTTGATGAAATTGGGGTTCTCCGTCCCCAATCCTCTGTTCAAGAATAGCTTCCCTTCTCCTTGCTTTCATGCCCCTTGTTCTCTCAGATTTTGAACTCAGCGATGGAGACAATGCCGCTTCTTCTTTTGCAGTTTCGATAACCTGATTTCTTCTCTGGTGACGCTCTATCGATTTCGATGTTGGCTTAGCTTTGATTTTTTCCAACTTAATCCAGTCTTCAAAATACAAGATGTCTGCTTGATGCCTATGAGCAAAATTAGCCGATTCCTTCATCAGGTAACATCGGGTAAAGCCACTAACTTCTTCAAGCCTGACAAATATGAAACTTGAATTATCATGATCAACTAAAGCATCTAGTTGCCATGAACCATTATTTCTCGCGATTACTTTCCAAGTATCAAAATCAGCATGATCTGACTCATAATACATTTGATCGTTTAGCCGAATACCTTTGCCTGTCATGGTCACTTTTACTGTTGGTAATAGGCGAGAACGAATATGAGCCTCGTCAGCTCGACTTAAAGCATGACGCTGCGCTTTAACATGTAGATTCCAATAGTTTAGAGGGGTTGGAGAAAGCCCTGATTCAATAAGCAATGTACTTTGCTTAGCTAAATCTTTAAAAATTGAACTGTTGTGCTCTAAAACTTCATCAATAAGGAGCTTGGTTATTTCTCTGAGCGTAAAAGTAGCATCTAACCTTGGGTCTCTATCACTTCTGATGTAATGCCGTCCTTTCGTCGTCCCTAGCAGCTCATGGACTAGCTTCTCGTTCAAGATATTGAAACGATGTTCGACTATACCTTTCAATTCCGCCCTGTATGGTGGAGCAATACTCAAGTGGCCAATCAATGGCACAGCGAGATTTTCGGCATCCTGACAAATAAACTCTCCTCGATCACAAAGCAATCGTTGAGGTATGTGGTTACAAGGCCAATCAGCTTCTTCTATTTCAATGCCAAATTCTGCGCAATACTCTTTCTTAGAGGTAAAGCTGTTGATTAAAGCCTGCCGACCAGCCCTCCAAGAAGCGTATTCGATGGAGACATGCAGCCCGACAATCATTCGACTTTCTTTATCAACCACACAATAAACGGTTGGTCTCCCCAATACATGATGTCTCTGAAAGTCAGATACTATATGTACATCCAAAACTGTTGCATCCAATTCAAAGCAACTGCCAGGAACTTCTGTATGATCGGTAGCTGAACCTTTTAAACCTCGCTTATTGCGGTCAAAGTCACCCTGATTTGTTTGTTTACGTATTAGAATGTGCGCTGGAACTAGTTTTTTGGCCCAATAAACAAACGCTCGATAATTAGGTACTAAAGCTTCTCGTGACTCAGATTCAGCAGCAATTAGCTCCTCTGCATAATATTCTTTGAGCATTTTGTCATATACACGACTGAACTTAACTTCTTCACCTTTGAGTCCAAACTCCTTCATCGCCTTAAGAAACAAAACCTTATCGTGCTCAGTGGTATTAACACCTTCAGGGACTTCAATACTTGGACTGGAGAGTTGTATCGGAGAGCCACGTTTTGCTACACCAGCGACTCTAGATTTACCTCTACCCCCAGAGTTCTTATAGCTCGGTAAGAGTGCATTTCGTTCTTGACCATATTTCCAATAAAGATTTAGTGCTCGATAGATATTCTGGACATATGTGTTGTGGGCTTTCGCATGTATAGAAATAGCTTTACTACGAGGTTGCTCAACCAAATTTAGCAAAAAATAGGGATCAGATACTAATTCACTAATAAGTCGATATTTTTCATCTCTTTTTACAAGATAACTCTCTGAAATATCGTCTGATCTGCTCCAGCCAGACTGGACACTTCATTAAGCGACATTTTTATTTTCAAAGTTAACTGGACTTAGATACCCAAGAGCACTGTGCCTTCTTGTCCGATTATAATCAACCTCGATGTATTCA
>NZ_SHMN01000065.1:0-3128 GCF_029478525.1 Vibrio sp. 1151_11
ATCGTCATCACATATTTGTTGTTTCTTGATCGTGTTGGGTTGTTTAGCGCTGTGAGTTTAGCGGCAAAATAACCTTCAGCATCCAAACGTCCGCCGAGCATGCTACGCTCGTCACTTTTCTTCCAAATCGCTCAATTTGAATTTGTTGGTTTCTTTGCTGATTTAGGGCTTTGGTTTATAAATGAATGGTTTAATTTGCTTCAAATTTACAAAAAAGCTCGTTCTTTGGTTTTGAAAATGTCGTTGTCAATCGGTTGGCCTAACAAACGGCTCAAGAGGGATTGCCAACGCGTGGCGACTTTAGTGCAAAATTGAAGCTCAGTGTTTACAGTGTGTTTTTTGAGTTCGGCTATGCGTTGTCAACCCCTTAGCCGGGCGTTAGGCAAAATTTCCTTAGGATCTTCAATGACAGTTTTGAAATTAACTTTAAGTTCGCTTTTGCTTATTGGTATTGCAGCATGCTCTCCTTTCGAAGCATTCCAAGATATGGACAATAAAGAAAAGCAGTTTAATGATCTAAGTATCAATAATCTCGGTGCTAAAGCAGAAATAAGTTGGAATATCCATAATGGTGAATTAACTAGTATTACGGTTGTTTATCGTGCCAACTCGTTAAATGACGTGATAGTAAGCAAGCTAGGAAATGAAGTAGAATCAATGGTTAAAACCATTTATGGTGACGATTCGTATGCAATAAGCGTTGCAATTAGCTTAGGTGGCGAATAACTTTCTAACAACGGTGTTTATAACTAACAGAGGAAATAAAATGGATTGGTATTTGGCTGTTTTAAAGAAGTATGCAGTTTTTAGTGGAAGGGCTAGACGAAAGGAATACTGGATGTTCTTTTTATTTAACCTCATTTTGTCTTTCATTTTGGGGTTTGTTGATGGCTTCTTGGGTACTGTATTTATCGGTACTATTTACGGGTTGGCAGTTTTAATTCCAGGTATAGCTGTTACTGTTCGTAGGCTACACGATATTGGTCGCACAGGGTGGTGGGTTTTAATTGGGCTGATCCCATTAATTGGATTGATAGTGCTTATCATATTCGCAGCAACTGACGGAAATGAAGGAAGTAATGAATATGGCTCCAACCCTAAGGAGCCGGGCGAAACATTTGCCTAACAAGAAATTTAAGAGTGATTCACAACGCTGGGCGCCCTCACTTCAAGTCGGTTTAGTGTTTATGGCACAATGCGTTAGGTAAGGTGTCAGCGTTGTTCACACCTTAATTTGGCGTTAGAACTCAATGTAACTTTTCAACTAGAGTCGCAATTATTAAGATCGCAAAACAGATAGGTGATAATGGTCTATTTCTGGAAAAGTAGGTTGCCCAATTCGCTATTTTTATGGTCGAGAAAAGAAAAGCAAATGCACTAATAGCAATTGGCGCTAGAAATATAGTGGTAAATATAAGGTACATGACAAACATACCTTCAAAAATCAAGAATATTGCCACGCCATTTATCCAAATGTTGGAGCTTAGTTCTATTGAAATGCCTAGAGGTTCCAATGGCATAAGTAATAGCTGTAATGACATGTTAGTTATACTGACTTCTTGACTAGCAATATAATCAAGAACTGGAAGTGTTAAAATCCAGACAGCCATCTTTGAGTAATCGAAAAGCATTTTCATGGCAAATTTACCTTTATCTGAAAACCATGAAATAGCGAACCACACTGCAGCTGAATAAGTTAGACTCATAATAAGGTAATAAGCGAATACGTGCTTTGACTGCCCGAAAAGATACATGGAGATAAGAAGTAGAATGAGCAAAAATAGGCTTAGGTAGCCAAAAAAAGACTTAGTAACCTGCATAAGCTCTATGGCATTGTTTTGGCGATATGAATCAATGATATTTCTAAATGAGTTATCGAATGCAGATACTTTAGAGTGTAGCTCCGGGTTAAGATCAAGAGCATACCTTGCCAAAAGGATTGTCATAAAAACTTGGATTACTTCTGTTAAGTTCATTTTCCTCTCCTGAGGCAGTAGTATAATAATTATGTTGCATACAAAAATACTGTATGTCAATACAGTTATTGTGGTTTTTTAAAAGAGTTCTAACAAAGCATTTAAGACGGATTCCCAACGCTTGGCGCTTTCGGCTTACTTCAGTTTAAGTGTTTATGTCACAATGGTTTAGGTAAGGTGGTTGGCGTTGCTCACCACTTAATGCGGCGTTATACGTTTCAGGAGTATTATGAAAACTAAAAGAGTTAAAGCATTTTCTGACTTTATCAAAGAAGTAGAGCTGTTGAGTTCAGATTCTGAATTAGTCCTTTTTAGAGGTCAGACGACTAAAGGTAATCTTTTACCTAATGTTTGTAGAGAGAACCCAAGCATTGATACGACAGAAAGTGAGAAGGAGGTTCTAAATGAACTTCGTCGTATGGGGAGTTCTTTACTTCCAAATTCGAGTGTATCTGATTGGGAGCTCTTGGTCGTCGCTCAGCACTTTGGTCTTAAAACACGGCTACTAGATTGGTCAAGTAATCCTCTAACTGCACTCTGGTTTGCTTGTTCGGATTACAAGCAGGGTGATGCGTATGTATATGTACTATATGCAGATGATTACCTGCACGATTCAGATGTAGGTCCATTCGAAGCAGGCGCGACAAGAGTATTTCGCCCAAGCTTAAACAATCCAAGAATTGTTGCTCAACATGGTTGGTTTACATCACACAAGTTTTCGAGCAAAACTAATAAATTTGTTCCATTAGAGAAAAATAACAAGATAAAAAGTTCAGTTGTAGAACTACGTATTGCTGAATGTGATAGAGAACATATGCTTAAAGCACTAGATCGACATGGTATCAACAGTCAAACACTATTCCCTGATCTCGAAGGGTTGTGCAAGTATTTAAACTGGAAGCATACAAACGTATAACAAACTGTTTAAGAGTGATTCGCAACACGTGGCATTTTAACTATGCGTTGCGTTTAGTGTTTAAGGTGGTATGCGGCGGCTTAAGTATTGCGTTGCTCACACCTTAACAGGGCGTTAGGCAAAGTGAGTTTTTATCAACTAAATCGGGTTTGAATTGAACTGTGAATTCTATGTTCTCATGGCTGGACTTAAGCAATAAATCGTCATCACATATTTGTTGTTTCTTGATCGCGTTG
>NZ_SHMN01000066.1:0-3027 GCF_029478525.1 Vibrio sp. 1151_11
AAGCTCTGCAATGAAATTGCACACAAATTAAATACGCGCCCACGCAAAAGACTTGGGTATAGGACACCAACGGAGTATATTCATGCGCATCTGTAGAAAGTGTCGCACTTCAAACTTGATACTAAGCTTGCCCTACCGGTTCACGCATGATTCCAAGTTGTTTAAGACGAATAATGATCACGGTTTTAGATACGTTAAACTGCTTCATGAGTGATAACGTAACTAAGTTTAATAGCTCTTTGTTGCAGCACTGGTCATCTACGAACAAAGCACCGAATCCTCTATTATGTATGCCTCTTGTTCGAGCTTGCTCAAGAAAAGCCATTACAAATTGTTTCTTTGGAAGTAACAATGACGATGCAAACTGATTTGCTTGCCACTCTAAACGCATAATATCCCTTATGGATACATCATTCCTTGCTTCATCTAGGTGAGAGTCATAGCAACTCTCACGCAATATATAGTCTGCATGGCCCAAAATGTAATGCCCGAGTTCATGAGCAAGTGTAAAACGTGCTCGCTCTTTGGTCTCACACTGCGTTGTGTCTATCTTGATTTCATTTTTACTAAAGTCGATAGAGCCAAGAACTCCCTCTTGCAACTGAGCGTTTAACACTAAAGAAAGACCATAGTTTTCACTTACAAACTTGGAAAGTTTGTCGTCTTGCACGTAGCCACCAAAGTAACCAATAGAATCCAAGAGTAGTTCACTTTTGGATTCTATATACGAGCTATCCAAATAACGAACTAATGTTTGCGGCTCAGGTTTTGCTGTACGAATATAGCAAACAGACTCAACAAGTTCCTCTGAAAGCTCGGAAGTAATAACCTGTTCGAAAAATTCAAAAGTTGAATTAGTAAAGGAAGAACCAAAGAAACAATAACAATCAAAACCTTTACCGACAAAATCTTCCTGTTGAAGCGCAAGATTTATCGATGCCCTTTCCGTAGCTTGAACAGTACGACCTATTGAAGATGGGGAACGAGTCAATACCCATTCACTATTGTTAGCCTCAAAATAACGCAGAAGACCTATACCTTTTGATTTGGAAAACCTTAAAGCACCATCTTGAAAAGCGTTTGTTGAAGCCACTATTCCTTTAATATTTGCCCCAGAAACCTGCTGTACTTTCGCATAAAACTCTTCAATATCGTCAACAGGTACACGATGATTGTAATTTTTACACTCTATTAATACTAATACTGAATAGGTTTCTTGTCCTGGAAGATAAATCTCAATCGACACATCAAAAATAATGTCTTTCTCTCTATCTCTTGAGTAATAGCCCTTTTGAGTAAAAATTTTACAATAGTCTTTGTGAGCCCAGAATTGTCCGTGATCGATTTGTGTAGAGAAGAACTCGAAAATAGCCGCTTCTAATTCATCACCTTTTCTAACTGTATTCATTTATCACCATAAAGCCTAACGCCCAATTAAGTGGTGAACAACGCACTGGCCAAGCCGCTGCATGACACCGTAAAACACTTTACCTGACGCATAGTAAAACTGCCACGCGTTGAGAATCCACTTGAATTGCTTGTTATGTGAATTTTACCGTGAATTCAAAGTAAACCACCGTAGAAAGGAAGAGATTTGAATAACTTACGTGCAAAAACGATGCTTACCAAAACCTAAATTTCACAGCGATCTTAGCCAAAGAGAGTCACTTACAGAATCAACAACAAAGAAAGCGCCCTTTCAGCCACAACCAAACCTTTTGCTTCACCAGACTTTCAAAGCTGAGCTTCAGCAAGAGAATCAGTCAAAAAGACATTTCAATTAAAGCGATTTGAACTGGCGAAACTCAACACAAACCAGAGCCAAAACTTAATTGAGGCCATCCAAGAACCTTGGACGTGACCAATTAAAGCTCTTTCAAGAATCCATTTCGACAAAGCCAACTTGCCGAAAACACGGAACGAATTATCAATGAAATCGTAGCTTTGACCTTAAAAACTCATCAAACACATAACGCCCGGCTAAGGGGTTGACAACGCACCGCTGAACTTAAAAAAAACACTGTAAACACTGAACTTCAATTTTGCACTAAAGTCGCCAAGCGTTGGCAATCCCTCTTGAGCCGTTTGTTAGGCCAATAGATTGACAACGATACTTTAAAAACTCAAGAACAAGGCTTGTTTGAAAACTGAAAACCAACTAACCGATTCATTTATAAACCAAAATTTCAAATCAGCAAAGAAACCAAAAAACTCAAATTTAACGGTTTGGAAGAAAAGTGACGAGCGTAGCATGCTCGGCGGACGTTTGGATGCTGAAGGTTATTTTGCCGCTAAATTCACAACGAAAAGCAACCCAACACGATCAAGAAACAACAAATATGTGATGACGATTTATTGCTTAAGTCCAGCCATGAGAACATGGAATTCGCCGTTCAATTCAAACCCGATTTAGCTGATAAAAACTCACTTTGCCTAACGCCAAATTAAGCTGCTACCAACGCACAATGCCACTTTAAGCAATGCACCATAATCACAAAACCATTTTGGAACCGATTCAGCCGCGCGTTGGTAGTCAGGCTTGAATTTTTTGTTAGGTATTACTATTTCGTATTTATTAACTTGGCAAAGAATCGCTAGATTACCGCATTGTGATGAACGAAACCCAAATCTTTTACTCAATTTGGCAGCCAAATGCGATCAACTTAAAACAAGCAACTCATTCATTCGATTGAGAAAACCAAAGCGCCTTTGCGCCAGAGAAAATTTCAACCAACCGCTGCGGTTTTCAATGAAGCAACCCACGAATTTTGGCATGGGAAAGAGTTAAAGAAACGTGATGATTTGGGCAAACCAAGCCGATTTGCTGACATCCGCAAACGAATTGCTTAAGAAACCCCCAAATCTTTTCCCCAAAAATTACGCTTTTCTCTTCGTAAACCTAACGCCCAATTAAGTGGTGAACAACGCACTAACCAAGCCACTGCATTGCACCGTAAAACACTTTACCTGACGCATAGTAAAACTGCCACGCGTTGAGAATCCACTTGAATTGCTTGTTATGTGAAT
>NZ_SHMN01000067.1:0-3018 GCF_029478525.1 Vibrio sp. 1151_11
TTCAAACAGGGTTTGCCATTCTTTGTTGGTGCGCCGTTTTGCCATTTCAGATCTCCTTGAGGTTGGAGATTTGATCTTAGGACGTACCGATATTGATTAGAATGTGGGGTTTATGATGCGCTTACACAAGAGGAAACAGTAAGTATGGCACAAAGTAAGCTTCTTGATTTTTCAGAATTAATAAAAATTGAAGCATCAATAATCTCATTTCTCTATGTTGTTTTGGGATTTACCGTTACTGCAATTAGCGGACAAAATAGACTGTTGTTTGATTTGGCAAATGGTGGCGCGCCAAATCACTTTATACCTTATTCACCTTTCTTTTCTCACATTGTTACCTTCACCGTAATTAATATGATTTGGGTTGCTTTCGCAATGATTGGGATTTTTCACGATAGAATAAAAGTGCCGTATGATCGTTTGCTTGCTTATGCTAACGGCGTCGCATTTTTATGTGCTATGGGTTATTTTGCATATATAGCAAGCAAGCTTGACGGACATGTTTAAGTTTTTTGCCTAACAAACAATTTAAGAGTGATTCAGCACGCTTGGCATTTTTGGTTTGGGTTAAGTTCAGTGTTTACAGCGGTCAAATTGTGTGTCGTGGTCGCGTGCTTCACACCTTAATTGGGCGTTATAAGCAATTATGGAATAATGAGAGTGAAATATAAGATTCTTTTAGTTTTGTTCCTTGGTTTGACTTTTGGGTTCAACGTTCAAGCCAAGAACTGTAAAAAAGGGCAGCCATGTGGAAACTCATGCATTTCATGGAAGAAAACTTGTCGTATAGGCACTTACTCCTCAAATACTTACACATCACCAAAACCTTCTACTAGTGTTCAGTCATCTAAATATACATCTCAAAGTGAAATAAGAGCTGGCGACTATGAGGTAACTGCTACCAAACTAAATGTTCGCGACAATCCATTTGGTTCGAAAGAGATTGTTGGTACTTTAAGTAAAGGTCAAAGAGTGTATGTGCATTCATTTGTCAGCGGTTGGGCTATGATTCGTTATAAATCGTCTTTTTATTGGGTGAGCCAAAAGCATCTCAAGAGGATCAACTAAAAATTGCTTATAACAAACGGCTCAAGAGGGATTGTCAACGCGTGGCGGCTTTAGTACAAAATTGAAGTTCAGGGTTTACAGTGTGTTTTTTGAGTTCGGCGGTGCGTTGTCAACCCCTTAGCCGGGCGTTAAGTTTCTATGTATGCCGCACTCAATAGTTCTTTTTACTTTACGTTCATTTCTTGCACTCGATATCACGAAATGTTATAAACAAAATCAATGACACCACCTGTAGTGTCACTTACTATTAGTATTAGAGTATGGGCCGATTAGACGAGATAATTGATGACCTTCAAAACCGAAAGCGATCTATCTCCTGTAATGGTAAAGATGGTTTACTGTTATACATGGAGGAAATTGGCTTTACATGGAAAGAAGGTAAAACAGAAGGTCATAAAGTTTTTGTACATGAAGTATTAACTAAAAAAACAAGTGAGGCTTTCACAACCCACAGTATTGATTGTGGACATTACCCTAAAAGGGCAATGAAGTTTCAATACGTAGTAAGCACGATTCGTGTACTTAGAAAGTACAATTCCGAACTAACGGAAATTATGAGTGAAAGATGATGAAAAACTTTGATCCTGAGCGTTACACAGTTTCAGTAAGGAAAGAAATTGTTGAAGGTGAAGAGCTATTTGTAGCGAGAGTAGCGGAGCTTTCAGATGTTGAAGAGTATGGTGACACGTTTGAAGAGGCAAGATCTCTAGCACTTGATACAATTGAAACTGCATATGAAATGTGTAAAGAGCAAAATATAGCATTTCCTGCACCTTCTCCTCGTTACGATGAGAGGGAGCTTGCAAGTGGTAGAGTAACTCTACGTATGCCAAAAACGTTGCATGCTCGATTAATTCAAGAGGCTGAACTAGAAGATGTGAGTTTGAACCAGTACTTAGTATCTTCTCTTTCTATGAACTATGGTCAATGTCAGCTTTCTAAGAGCGTAGTTGAAGAAGTAAAGTCTCGATTTGATGCTTTGCAAGAGCAAATTAACAAGTATCAGAAAGTGGCTGCAACTTATCTGTTTAAAGAATACGTTGATAATTTTAAAGTTCAAGAGTCTCCGCAGTGGGTAGTAAAAGATAAGCGGGAGGAGCTTCAATGGGTAGCAAGCTAAATATTGTAGAGTTAACCGATACTAGGTTGCTTTCTTCAAGTTTTAAAATTGAAGATTCAGAGATGGCACGTAATGGTGGCTCTTTGGAGTTCTCTTGTGAAGTGCAGTTAATTGAAACAGAAACAAACGAAGTAATTCAACTTATAGCAACTCTGAAAGTTCATGGTTTTAATGAAGACAAAACGCTATTTAATATAAATGGTGAATACATGTCGAATTACAATATCTACGACGTGGATGCTTTTAATGCTTTTCCAGAACAAGATCGTGTAGAACAGTGTTTGTCATTGATGTTTTCAATAATTCGTGAGGATACAATGGCTACTCTATCTAGAGCAGGATTGCGACAAATTACTTTACCCTATCATTTCAATGCTCCCGAATTAGTATAAGTAAACAAAACTTAACAAAGCATTTAAGAGTGATTCCCAACGCTTGGCATTTTCAGCTTCGCGTTGGGTTTCGTGTTTATGGCGCTATGATTTAAGCTTAGTGGTGGCGTTGCTCACACCTTAATGCGGCGTTATGTTTAATCACGTCAAATCAGTTGGTTGCATCTTTTCTTTGCTCCCTCGGCTTGTTGGTTTTGTGCTTGTCGGCAAGTTGGCTTCGTTTGGCGCTGTTTTCCGGACATTTATTCTTTGGCGCTGGAAATTCAGAGTGTTGCCTCAGTCAATTTTCGAGTAAGCGCGAGGTAGGTGCGGCGTATGCGCCCCATAATCCCACGGGGCGTTTTAATTTCAGTGTGAGACGTTCCAAGGCAGAAGAGAGTTAATATCAGGCTCTGGCTTTGCCAGTTCTTTCATACATTTGACCATGTAATCGTAGAG
>NZ_SHMN01000068.1:0-3016 GCF_029478525.1 Vibrio sp. 1151_11
TCATTAATTATGTTTAGAGCTTGAGAAACATCCATAAAAAAATCCAAGTGCATTAAATACACTTGGATTTTGACAGCTCTGAAGGATCGTTCAACCGATCACTTTGGCCTTAACTGATCGGCATTAACCTTGATAGGTGGCCTTTGTTGACAACTATAAGCCAGAAACTGGATTCATTTTAAGACTCGTCAACCGTTATTGAGTCTGCGTTATTCTTAACAGAGGCGATACCACTTTCTGCCCCTTGCTTTGAAGCATACATTTCACTGGTCGCAATCACTTGCCCGTTGTCTGCTTTAAGTACAAAATAGTATGGTTGATTGGTATCCTTTGTAGATTTCTTAATTACATACTTGCCCATCTGTTTACTCCTTTTGGATAAATGTAAGTTGTGTGAACGATTTCCCACACTTACATACTCAGGCTGCTGCATATTAACTCAAGTGCATTTTGCATATTTTGTGAGCAAATCATGATTTATCACAGTTTCAGTGAATTCGAAAGTGTAGTGGAAAGATGAATTTGGTCGGCAAACTAGAGGAACACGATATTTAACCTAATTGATACCATGCTAAATTAGCAAAGACACTGGCACGTTTATGTCCCTAGACGTATTTAAGACGCATTCGATCTAACGGCAACCTAGCTGATTTTGCTATACTGCAACTGATCTAAATCTTCTGTCAGGTTGTATGCTATGAGCAAAGAAAAGTTGACCGAAAAAAAGCCTGATTGGTTGTCTTTTACCGAGGCGGTAGAGCGTATTACAGATAATTTCATGGCTAACCGAAATGAGGTTTTCGATGAACTTCGTTCAGATTTGGTGAACCTATATATTTTTCTTTCAAACCTCAAGTTTGCACTTGATAGCCTTCCTGATGGTGATATTGAGCTTTATGACTTGAGCAATGAAATTGGTCGAGTTATTGCAAGTTTGAGTTCACCAAATAAGACACACTTACGTGAAGTCACTAATGGTATTGAACATGGTTTTGATTTAATTAGAAAAGAAAGAGGATCTTCGAATGAGTAAGCTTGATGAATGGGTTGACAAAAATATGACACTAACCAGTATCATCATAATGGTTGCGGGGCTAACGCTTGGATACATCCTTTTCTAACATCGATTGCTAGGGCTTCGACGAAAACCTCAGTCTCTGCAAATTTTACATTTGCAGCAATTCCCACTAGCTCCAATTGTTTAACAGCCTGTTGACAAAATTTGTCTAAATCAAAAATGCCCCGAAACGTGTTCAGGTGCACTTCCTTAACTATAAGGTTGACTGATTAGCTTAGTTGTCTTGGCAATTGTGCAACAAGCTGCTGCACAATTAGGAAACAGCCTTTTTCGTCGGCTCAGATTTGCCCCAAAACGTGCTGAACAAAATAAAACCAAGCATCTTTTAACCTACTAATTGAATAAAGAAAGCTAATGACAGGTAAAAGTCAAAACCTGATCCTATAAGCCCTGCTGACGGGATACTAGGGCTGGTTAATACATCAAGGCTAAATTTATCAAACTCCAATCAATATTAAATATTTCGATTTTATAAGAGGTTATATTGAACAAATAATGTTCAATAGGAGATGCGCAAATGCAAATAGATGGACACCATTCACTCACTTATGTTGTTGCTAGATACGCTGGAATGACACACAACGATGCAGAAAAGTTAGCTTACTGTGCTCAATACGTTGATGAAGCAACCAATTCGGATCCAGTTCGGTTTGACAATGGGGCGATGTTTAACCGTATTTCTTCCGCTCATAAAATGCTCGATTATCGAAATGGTAATGAGCTTGCCAACCATCTAGCATGGATACCTTTTCACTTCCTTCCTGGTAATCAAGGTGAACACTCTGACACTATACCTGAGGGTGGTTTTATTCAGCGTTTGGTTTGTACTCCTGACAGCCCAGTAGCAAGAGATATGCTTAAATCAGTTGCTGCATATAGGAACTCTTCTTTTGGGTTGCACATGATGGGTATTGCAATGCATGTTTACGCAGATACCTTTGCTCATCAGGGTTTCGCAGGAGTAAGCCATAAGATTAACGAGGTAGAAGATATAGAATCAAATTCAGATAGTGGCTTATTGGCTAGAGTAAAAGACAATATCTTTAACTGGAGTATCGCTACCATTTCACCATTGGGTCACGGCCCCGCACTTTCTTTTCCTGATCGTCCTTATGCCGAGTGGAGCTATATTAACGGTACTGGTGATAAGATTACAAGAAACAATACCGAGGATTTCTTGAGTGCTGCGAATCAAATGTACAAGGCAATTAAATGTTTTATCAATGAAGATCAAAGCATGGATATTGACGCTCAAGATGATTTACCCAATGACAAAAAAATCATTTTGAAGTCAGCATTTCAAGACATTAAGCATGAAGATGGTGAAGATCGTCATAAAGAATGGCTGAAACGCATTTCTCGTGGAGAGTTCGGTTTTCCTGCTGTAGAACTAACTTTTGAGGTTAACGGGAGAAATAGTTGGAAAGAAATTGCCAGAGGTAAAGCTATGGCATCGCCTCAATCCGCTGATTTAGTTACGTATAAATATGAAGATTCGTTCTTAAATTCAGACTGGAAGCTTTTCCATGATGCACTGAAAACTTATAGGCTAGCGATTATCAGGGATGTGCTTCCGAAGTACGGAATTTGTGTTGCTTAACTTTGTTTTGGGTGAGCTAGCTGATGTGGCTCGTTCACCCAAAACACGTTAAAGCAACTGCACCAAGAATATTGCTAATATGTTTTCTACATACCTGTAAGACAGCACAGCAGCTAACACTGCTAAGTTTGCCCTGATTGACAGCGTGAAACTGTGAATCGTAAAAGTGGTAACGTGCTAGATTGGGCCTTAGACAGTAGTTGCGAAATGATGTCGAGTAGACGACACCTGTTACCAAGTGTCGCCCCTCTAAGAACCCAGCGTGCAACTTTCACCGCACTAGGCTCAAGCCTTCACGAAGGCACCAGTTGGCACCCAGCAACTTACAAAGCAGTGAG
>NZ_SHMN01000069.1:0-2708 GCF_029478525.1 Vibrio sp. 1151_11
GCGTTATGCAACTCAGGTAAATTTAGGGGTTCAATCTTTTGGGATTTCTCCGGCTATTCGTTTTGTGTTGTCGGCAAATGAGCTTTTTGACCTTAAAATTCGTGGTTCACTCAAGCCGTAAAACAGATAAGGTTCTTTGTTTGCCTCAATCAGTTTTAACGTTGGCGCGTTGTGAATCTTGCGGGTGCAAAGTGTGGAAAGGGCAAGTTTATCGAGCATTTTGCACTTGCTGAAATTTTCGCTCGTTGGGTTTGTCTCATTCAAAAGCTTGGTTTGTTGTTGAAAGGTGGGCTTTGTTTCGGCGGCTCATTTACCACAGTTCTTGCTTGGGTTGATTCTTGAATCACTCAACCATTGCAATTGTGGCTTTTGGTCGTGATAATTCAGTTTATCTCATTGAATTTGCATAACAAACGGCTCAAGAGGGATTGCCAACGCTTGGCGGTTTTAGTGCAAAATTGCAGTTCAGTGTTTACAGTGGTTTTTTGAGTCCGGCGGTGCGTTGTCAACCCCTTAGCCGGGCGTTATATTTTTTTAAGTTCAGCAATCAAAAAGGATTCATGATGAACGTGGATAAAGCGAAAAAACGCATATTGAAACGAGTACAAAGAGGTTTCAAAGGTTATCCGCAAATATCATTAGAGTATTTCGGTAAAACGACGGATTTAGCGACTGAAGTCGTTATCACCTTTTTACCTGAGGAGAATGCCGAGCCTCAAATACAACGCTTTACAAGTGACAAAGATGCCCGCGAAGACGAAGCGATTCAATCTGTATTGTTAAAAATCATTGAGCGTGCGGAAGCTGCTACAGTTTTGGAAAAGCAAGAAATATCAGTTTGTTAATGGTTTGTCGGCAATCCTAAACAGTCGGTCACGTTAGTGTAGAGAATGAAAATATAACAAACGGCTCAAGAGGGATTGCCAACGCGTGGCGGCTTTAGTACAAAATTGAAGTTCGATGTTTACAGTGGTTTTTTGAGTCTGGCGGTGCGTTGTCAACCCCTTAGCCGGGCGTTATGCAACTCAGGTAAATTTAGGGGTTCAACCTTTTGGGATTTCTCCGGCTATTCGTTTTGTGCTGTCGGCAAATGAGCATTTTTACCCTCAAATTCTTGGTTAACTCAAACCGTAAAACAGGCAAATGTCTTTGTTTGCCTCAATTGGTTTTAGCGTTGGCGCGTTGTCAGTTTTGCGGGTGAAAAGTGTGGAAATGGCAAGTTAATCGATCATTTCGCATTTGCTGAAAGTCTTGCTTGTTGAGTTTTTCTCATTCAAAAGCTTGGTTTGTCGCTGAAAGGTGGACTTTGTTTTGGTGGCTTATTTATCACGGTTCAGGCTTTGGCTGATTCTTGGTTCACTTAACCAATATTTTGATTGTTTTCTTAATCAAATTTGGTGTAACTTCTGGTTTATCTTATTGAATTTGCTTAGTATCAAGTTTGAAGTGCGACACTTTCTACAGATGCGCATGAATATACTCCGTTGGTGTTCTATACCCAAGCCTTTTGCGTGGGCGTGTATTTAATTTATATGCAATTTCATTACACAACTTCTGTGTCACGTGTGACATGGAGGTTCGTTTTGGTAAGTATTGTCGTATCAAACCATTGGTGTTTTCATTAGTGCCTCGTTCCCATGAATGGTATGGATTTGCAAAGTAAAACAGGCAGTTATGGTGTTTTTCTAGTTGTGCATAACCATGAAATTCAGTGCCGTTATCTGATGTTATCGTTTTAAAAGGTAAGTCAGAGCGGGTCATGATTTTGCTCATTCTTACGTTGAGTGACTCGCTTGTTCTATCGTCCATTTGACCGATAAAAGTGTAGCCAGTCATTCTGTCGACTAAAGTGACGATACAGTGCTTGGTTCCGCGACCCACGACGGTATCAATTTCCCAGTGGCCAGGCTCTTTTCGATGCTCAGCGTCTGCAGGTCTTTCGGAAATATGACGCTTATTTGCCAGCCGTCCTCGACTGTCTTTTGAGTTGTACCTTTTACGCCTTTTCTTGGTGGATTGGCGTAGGTGTTTCCATAACGTTCCACCGAGAGTTTTATCGTTCCAAACGTGCTGATAAATGAGCTCGTGGCTCATTGTTGGATAGCCTCTCATTCTTAGGTATCCGACGATTTGGTCAGGGCTCCAATCCAGTCGTAGCAATGCTTCAGGTAGTCTGAAGTCAAGTTCGGTATAGCGTTTATTTCGCCGTGAACGACTAAGCCGGTTGCGCGCCATTTGCAGTGCTCGCTCTGGTTGATAAGAGTACCTATCGAAGAACTTGTTGTAACGACAATTACGTTCAATTTCTCGATAGATAGTGGCTTTGTGACGCCCCAGTTGTTTAGCTATTTTTGCGGTACTGATCCCTTGCTTTCTGAGCGCAGAAATCATATACCTTTCAATCTCAGTGAGGTGTGTGTATTTCATGTTTTTTACTTCTTGGCGGGAGCAAACTTCATGATTATCGCACCTTACT
Source organism: Vibrio sp. 1151_11 (assembly GCF_029478525.1). Lineage (NCBI taxonomy): Bacteria > Pseudomonadati > Pseudomonadota > Gammaproteobacteria > Vibrionales > Vibrionaceae > Vibrio > Vibrio sp. 1151_11. The sequence goes on from NZ_SHMN01000069.1 coordinate 2,477, forward strand.
GTTTTTATGTTCAGAGGTGTCGCACTTCGTACTTGAATCCAAGATTGAAGTTCAATGTTTACAGTGTGCTTTTTGAGTTCGGCGGTGCGTTGTCAACCCCTTAGCCGGGCGTTAGCCTTATTCAAAAGGAGATTCTATGAAATCAGCAGTTCTTGTTATTGATGTGCAGAATATTTTGTTTGACCCAACACCTCAACCGTTTGAAAGAAATGAGGTTTTAACTCGCATCAAT